>QMQA01000038.1 GCA_003648845.1 Candidatus Aerophobota bacterium | reverse complement strand
ATATAAAATATAAATTTCAAGACAAAACTATGGGGTTAGTTATTTTAAACTCTGGCAAGATTGAGAAGAAGGAAAGGTATCAGATTTTTCTTTTTCCTCTTTTTCCTCTTCTTCCGGTTCAACTGGTTCTTCTTTTATTCTAAGCCCTCCTTCACTTAAAAGTTCATCAGCCAGCCCAAACTCTATCGCTTCTTTTGCGGTAAACCACACCTCCTTTTTTAAGAGTTTTTTTATCTCCTCTTCAGATTTTCCGGTATTTTGAGCCAGGAGACGATACATCTGGTTTTCTATTTTACCAAGAGCAAGGGTAAATTGTTGAAGCTCCTCAAAATTAGAACTCCAGTTTTCGAAAATAACAGAAGGTTGATGGAGCATTACCATTGTGTAATCACCTATAAATCTCTCATCGCCACAACTTAAAATTACGGCAGCCCCAGATATTGCCTCACCCAGGGCAAGAGTTACTACAGGATGGCGCAGATTTTTTATGGTATCACAGATTGCCATTACTGCCATCAGAGACCCTCCGGGAGATGAGATTCTTATGCCAATGGGGGCTGTTCCTGGTTTGGAATCAAGATTCATCAATGCAAGGATAACTTCCTCTGCCTTTTCTCTATCTATCTCTCCGCTGATACTAACCCAGTTGTCACGATCAATCTCAGGCATTTTCGCAAGAGAAAAAGCACCACTGGTTATGAATAAAAAAATAATGATTAACATCCCCGCTTTTTTTATCATTTTTTAGGTCCTTTATTTATTTTTTTAGTACAACAGCATATCCTCAATTATTTCTTCCATATGGTAAACCATGCCTTTACTTGGCATCCATAAGGCAGCATCTCGCAGGGCATCCGAGATATGAGGGTCGATATGAATGGGAAAATTCCCTTTTAATATTCTGGCATATCTTTTTCCGGCTAAAGCTCGAGCATATGCCATGATCTTTTTTCTTTTTTCTCCTGTTACACTGTCTTTTCCAGGAAGGATTATTATGGTAATCCCTTCCAGTCTGTAATTCTGAGGTTCTAATCTGCGTATCCGGGCAATACCAACGTATCTTGTTTTCTCAACATTTGTCCTGCACAATTTGCCATAGGGGACAGGATTATCTGTTATTTTCTCTTCTCCTTCAAAACTCACACTGAAAAACTCCTCTATGTAAATCATCCTTCTGTCCTCAAATAATCAATTATATTTCAACAGGTGATGCTTGTTTTATTATGCTAAATCTATCAGAGTTGTCAATTATCTTTTTGTTCAAAGTTCAACGTTTGTTTTGACAAAAAGGTAAGGATATTTATAATTTTTAAACATTTAAGGCAAGAGAAACTTTTAAGCGAGCTTATAATTAAGGAGAGGAGATGAGACTACCTTCCTGGCTTACTAAAAGGATATCTTCTCTGGAGATGGTGGAAGAGATGGAAAGACTTTTAAGCTCTCTTTCACTGCATACTGTCTGTCAGGAAGCAAAGTGTCCCAATATTGGGGAGTGTTTTTCTCAAAAAACAGCTACCTTTATGATTTTGGGAAACAGGTGCACCAGAGCCTGTCGTTTCTGTGCGGTGAAGAAAGGAAACCCTCTCCCTCCAGACCCCGAGGAAGCAGAGAATGTAGCAAAAGCTGTATTCATACTCGGTTTAAGATATGTGGTTATAACTTCAGTGACTCGAGATGACCTCCCGGATGGAGGAGCAGAACAGTTTGCCAGGACAATAAATTCCATTAAAAAATTATGTGGGAAAAAGACCTTTGTAGAGCTATTGATACCGGATTTTGGTGGGTCGGTATCTTCTCTTAAAAAAGTTCTGGAAGCAGAGCCATTTGTTGTAAATCATAATCTGGAAACCGTTCCCAGACTTTACCCTGAGGTAAGACCCGGGGCAAATTACCAGCGCTCTATTCAGCTTTTAAAAAAATGCAAAGAAATTAGTCCGACAGTTTATACCAAGTCAGGACTTATGGTGGGATTGGGAGAAAAAATGGACGAGGTGGTGCAGGTAATGAAAGAGCTGCGAACTGCAGGTTGTGATATCTTAACTATAGGTCAGTATTTAAGGCCTTCACCAGAGCATCTGGAAGTTAGAGAGTTTATTCCACCCCAGACCTTTGCACATTACAAAGAAATTGCCTGTTCTCTGGGTTTTCTCTATGTTGCGTCCTCTCCCTTTGTTAGAAGCTCTTACATGGCCAAAAACTGGTTAAATTCCCTGAAAAAGTATGACCAATGACGAGCTCTGCTATTTTTCTTTAGCTGAATAAGCAGAGCTCGTCCTGGTCACACCTTTTATTCTTCCTCATATTGGATTGCTTCGGTTGGACACTCCTCTGCTGCCTCCTTTATCTCCTCTTCAAATTCATTAAAGTCAGCCTCCTCTTTAACTGTAGCAACATCATCCACTTCAAAGACATCAGGACATGTATCCTCACAAAGTCCACACCCTGTACAGGCATCCTCATCTATCCACACTTCTACAATTGCCATTTTTAAATCCCTCCTTAAAGTCTGAATTTTTGGTGTATACCTATAGCAAAATAATTAAAAATGTCAATTGACATATTCCCGCTATCTTGTATAATTGCAAAAGCTAATTTTACAGGACAAAGGAGATAAAATGAAAATAGAGTTGATAGCTCCTACGTGGACGGAAAAAGTTCAGACAAAAAGAGCTAAGAGAGAAAAGGTCTTTAAAATCCCCCCTCTTGGTCTTTTAAATGTAGCTGCAGTAACTCCACGTGATATCAAGGTAACTCTCACCGATGAAAATATTGAACCTATTGATTTTGAGAAAGATGTTGACCTGGTGGGTATAACTACTGTGACCTCTGCTGCTCCCAGAGCTTATGAGATTGCGCGTCAGTTTAGAAAAAGAGGAGTTCCCGTAGTCCTTGGAGGCCCTCATGTTTCAGTTTTACCTGAGGAAGCACTTCAACATGCCAGTGCAGTGGTGGTCGGAGAGGCTGAGGGTGCCTGGGAAAAGTTGCTGGAAGATTTTGTTAAAGGCGGAGAAAAAGGCCTGAAGAAGATTTATAAAAATGAAAAGCTACCTGACCTTTCTAAGGTTCCTTTTCCCAGATGGGATATTTTAAAAAGGGATAGGTATATTGCCGATAAGGTTCTTCACCTCACAAGAGGTTGCCCTTATAACTGTTCTTTTTGCTCGGTAACACAGCTTTTTGGCAGAAAGATAAGATGCCGTCCCATAGATAAAGTTGTAGATTTTATTAAAGAAAATATAGGAAAGGGGCTAAAGGGTCGCTTATTTGTGTTTCTGGATGATAATATTATGGGAAATAAAAGATACGCTAAAGAACTTTTCCGCTCCCTTATTCCTTTAAAAATAATCTGGATGAGTCAGTCATCTATAAATGCAGCCTATGATAAGGAACTTCTGGATTTAGCTGCCAGAAGTGGATGTAAAGCTCTTTTTATAGGGCTGGAGAGCGTATCAGAAGGTGCTCTTAAAGAGGTAGGAAAACGTCAAAATAAGGTTGAATTTTATGAGGAGGCAATAAAAAGATTCCACCGCTACGGAATATTTATTCATGGGGCTTTTATATTTGGCATGGATGCTCATGACAGGAGTATATTTAAAATAACTGTAGATTTTGTAAATAAAGTGAAATTAGATAGTGTTCAATATTCTATTCTCACACCACTGCCCGGAACCAGATTTTATAAGGAAATGGAGAAAGAGGGCAGAATTATTGACAGAGATTGGTCCAATTATGACTGCGGGCATGTAGTATTCAGGCCAAAGAAAATGAGTCCAGCAGAGCTGGATAAAGGATTTGCCTGGTCTTATGTAAATAGCCTGAGTTTTTACTCTATTTTTAAAAGGATGTCGGGAGTTTTTTCAGGAGGAAGATGGAAGTACGGCCTGCCTCTTTTTATCTTTAACCTCCTTTATAGAAAGACCTGTTCCAGGATGAAAGAAAGAATTGCTAACCCGATGGTAAGTGAGAGGGAAGATGCCCAGGTTCTGGCAGCTTTTGGAAAATAACCACTTCTTTTTCTAAAAATTAACCTGTGGCCATCTGGATTAATTCTCCAGGATCCAGAATGAGGATTACCCGTCCGTCTCCCAGGACAGTTGCCCCTGCCAGTCCGGGAATATTGGTTGCGATTCCCTCAAGTGGCTTAATAACAATCTCTTCCTGGCGATGCAGGGCATCAACAATCAAACCGAGATTCTTCCCTCTTCCCTGAATAACCACTACAGGAACTCGATCTTCTTCCCTTCTATAATTATGGTCAGTAAGGTTGAGCAGCTCTTTTAAATTAACTATACCCAGTATGTTTTCCCTTAAGAGGGTAATCTCTTTCTTTAGTACTTTATTTATCTTTTTCTTTGAGATCTTTACCGTCTCTTTTATTGAACTCAAAGGTAAAGCGAAAGTCTGTCCAGCAGCTTCTACCAAGAGGACATTTACAATAGCCAGGGTAAGGGGTAGTTTTATGGTAAATTTTGTTCCTCTATCAGGCTCGGTATCTATCTGTATTTCTCCTTTCAGTTTTTTCACCACATCTTTTACTACATCCATCCCCACTCCCCTTCCAGAAAGGTCAGTTACCTTGGTGGCAGTGCTGAATCCGGGAAGAAATATCAACTCCAGGCACTCTCTTTTATCCAGAATTCTCGCCTTCTCTTCGTTTATAATTCCCTTTTTAACAGCCATCTTCCGGAGCAGTTCAGAATTTATTCCCCGACCATCATCCTCAACCTGAATGATGACAGTTTCTCCTTCCTGGGAGGCTGAAAGTTTTATAGTCCCATATGTAGGTTTTCCTTTGGCTTCCCTTTCTTCTGGCATCTCTATTCCGTGGTCGATGGCATTGCGAACCAGATGGATTAAAGGGTCTCCCATTTTTTCAATCATCATTTTATCAAGTTGTGTTTCCTCTCCGGATACCTCAAGGTTTATTTTTTTACCCTTTTCCCGGGATAGGTCTCTCACCAGACGGGGAAATTTACCAAAAAGGGTCTTTATGGGAAGCATGTGAAGCTCGGTTACCGTCATTTGAAGTTCAGTGGTGATTCTTCGCATGGTTTGAGCTGCCTCTTTTATCTCTCTGGATATTTGTGAGACCTCTGCTCCATTTTCCAGTTTCTGGATAATGGAGTAAAAAGTGCTGCGATTTATCACCAGCTCACCAACAAGGTTCATCAAACTATCCAGTTTAGCTTCGGGTACCCGGATTGTTTTCTCTACAATTTCTTTTTTCAAAGGAGACTTTTTTGGAGGAGTTTTTCGGGAAGTTTTTGTTTTATCCTCTTCAAGAGCTTTTTTCATTTTCTCAATAACATCTTCCAGGTTAAAAGCCTTTTTTTCTCCTTTTTGGAAATTTTCCATAAACTCAAACAGGAAATTATAACCGAGCCTCAGGGATTCTAACAGACCCCCAGATACAGAAAGCTTGTTCTTCCTGAGATTTTGTAAAATTTCCTCCTGCTTTTCTGTTAAGGTTTTAACTTCAAGGACCCCCATGTAATGTGAGGAACTTTTAAGAGAGTGAACTGCTCTGAACAGGGCATCAATAAGGTCAAAATTAGAGGGATTTTTTTCTAAACCTTCAAGGCATTCTCTGATGGTGGAAAGATGCTGGTGAGCTGCGGTGAGGAATATCTGTTTTTCTTCTTCATCTTTTTCATTTTTTGGGGTAATTTCTCCTTTCTCTCTGATCTCTTCTATTTTTGGCTTTTGAATGGCCTTGTCTATTTTGCTGATAAAATCTTCTACCTCTTTGAGGTTGTAGCTGGTAATTTTTTTTATCTTTTCTTCTTCTCCGCTTGCTACATCTTCAATGAGCGATTTGAGAATATCCATTCCTTTAAAGATAAGGTCAATAATCTCCGGGGTAACTCCAAGTTCTTTTTTGCGTAATTTGTCCAGAACATTTTCCAGCTTATGGGAAAGCTCTGTTATCTGAACAAGGCTAAGAAAAGAAGAGGAACCTTTTATAGTATGAAAAGAGCGAAATATAGCATTTAAAAGCTCGGGGTCTTCGGGGTTTTTTTCCAGCTTTAGAAGTTTTGGCTCCAGGGATTCCAGATGTTCCCGAGCCTCAGCTATGAATTCTCCTATAATAGCAGGGTCATTTAAAAACTCATTCATCCTGTCCCTCTCTTCTTAGGACTTTTGGTTTAATCTGAAGTTTAATCCAGCAGCATCTTTACATTCATAACCAGTGTTTTGGGATCAGTTGGTTTAACCAGATAAACATTTGCTCCTGCCTTCAATCCCCTTTCTCTGTCCTCTTCCTCCTCTTCACTTGTTACTATGATGATGGGAAGATCGCGGTAAAGCTGTTGTCCTCTTAATATTTCAATCATCTTTAAACCATCCATCTTGGGCATATTTATATCTGCCACTACGAGGTCAAAGTTTTTGCGATATAACTTTTCCAGAGCCTCAACCCCATTGGCAGCGGTCTCCACCTCAAATCCTGCTGATTGAAGAATGAAAGCCTGTAGAGCTCTTATAGTTGCCGAATCATCCACTACAAGAATGTTTTTTTTCATTTTTTCTTCCTCCCTCTTTTTATTCTTTCATATAGGCAAGACCGTTTTTAAATCTAACCAGTTTAAAGGCAGCGCTGAGACGGGAAATGGACTCACTTGAGCCCAGAAAAATATACCCGCCTTTGTTAAGAGCATCATAAAAGTAACTTATTACCCTTTTGCTATTTTCAGAATCAAAATAAATCAATACATTTCTACAGAATATAAAATCAATTCCTTTTATTGCCTGCATTCTTGTTTTGTCGATAAGATTAAGGTAATCAAAACGAACCAGTTTCTTAACTTCCGGTTTAACTATATAATGGGTATTGGAGGAGATAAAGTACTTTTTCTTGTATTCAAGGGGAACATCCTTTATTGATCTTGCATTGTATATTGCCTCCCGGCATCTTTTAAGAGCCTTCCTGCTTATATCGGTACCCAGTATATCCACATTCCAGGTATTAAAGTCTTCTATCATCTCTCGAAGGATAATAGCCAGTGTATAGGGTTCCTCCCCGGTGGAACAACCAGCGCTCCATATTTTTAAAGTTTTACTGAATTTTTTTCTCTTCTCCTCACAAACAACAGGCAAAATATCCTCGGCAAACATTTTCAGCTGGGGATAATCTCTGAAAAAATAGGTTTCAGGAATGGTAATACTGTCTACAAAAGTAGAGAATTCTTTTGGGTCTGTATTAACAAGGCTCCAGTATTCCCTCACACTGGTTAGGTTATACTCTTCCATCCGGCTGGAGATTCTACTTTCAAGAAAATACTTTTTTCTTTCATCAAGGAATATCCCGGTTTTTTTATTGATGAGATTTTGGAACAATTTAAAATCTTGCTGAGAAAGACCTGTTATCTCCATTTATCAGCTCCTTTTTCAACTTTCCTCACTCTTCAGGGAGAGGTGGAAACTTTTTCAGTGCTTTGCTTGCTGCCTCGCGCAATTTTTTATCGTTGTCGTATAGAAAAACCTCTAAGATTTCCCTTGCTGTATCTTCTACCTCTCCGGGAAGAAAGGGAAGCTCGGGGTCAATTTTAAGCAGGGCTCTCATTGCCTCTTCTTTTACCTTTTCCTCATCCCCGGATAAAAGAGAAACCAGAAGGGGTACAGCTTCTTTATCTTTTATAACGCCGACCAGAAAGGCAGCCTTCTCTTTCACCCCGGGGTCAGGATTTTTTAAGAATTTACGGATAAGCCCTGTTCTTTCAGGGAAACTTTTTAAGGATGAGGAGACCTTTTTTTCATCTTTCCTTGCTACCTTAGCCAGTGCTTCAACCGCTGCTTTGTTAAGCTCGGTTGAGTCCAGAAAGGAAAGGAGATAACCAACCGCCCGCGTATCCCCTATCTCGCCAAGGGCTCTGATCTGGGCAAAGAGAATTAAAGAGTTCTTACTGGAGGAAAGCTCCATAAGAGCATCAACTGCCCTCACATCTTGTATTTTTCCCAGGGCTTCCACAGCATTGTAAATGAGCCATTTCCTATCTTTATCCTTTAAGATTTTTAAAAGAGACTCTGTTGCTTTTTTATCCTTTATATTACCCAGAGCCTCACAGGCTGCACAGGCTACATTAATATGAGGGTCATTTAAGTCTGAGATTAAATAAGGAATAGCCCGGGGACTACCAATGTTCCCCATTATGTCACAGACAAATTTGCGTATATCATGGTCCTCATCCTCAAGAAGCGGGGAAAGAGGTTCTACTACCTTTTCTCCTATCTCTTCCAGAATTTCAATCGCTATATT
>QMQA01000037.1 GCA_003648845.1 Candidatus Aerophobota bacterium | reverse complement strand
GGGGAACCTCGTATGTCAGGAATCTGCCCATTCCTTCAGAATCAAGAATAGTTGCACCTGGAATTCCTGCCTCTACAAATGCTTCCAGTACCTCCTCCAGAAGTTCCTCTTTATTGAGCACAAAAACCAGAAGCTTCATGAATTTCCACCTTTATGTTAAAGTTACATTATTTCCCCGTTAAAGTCAATATCAGGTTTCGGTTTCCTGGATATTTTTGACATTAATTCAATTATCTTTTACAATAATAGCGCAATTCAGGAAATAGACGGCGATAGCGGAAAGAAACTGAATATACCATTATAAAGTATGGGATATCCAATGTGATAAAAAAGAAGGCCTGGATTCTACCTTCAGTAATAGCTGGAGCGCTGCTAATTATTATTAATAGTAATTATTTGACCTTGCCTCAAAAGCTCTCCCTTATTATTTTTATAACCACCGTGTTTGCAACTCTGGTCTTCTGGAGGTTTCACCTTCCTATAGCTTTTTTAGGGGTAGGTGCTCTTCTTTTAACCAGAACCTTAGATATCCAGCATTTGATTACCTTTGCCTCTCTGGACCTTATAGTGTTTTTGATAGGGATGATGGTCTTAGTAGGTCTTTTAAGAGAAGCCGAGTTTTTCACCTGGTTGCTGGAGAAAATTCTGTTAATAAGAAATCTCAATGCTATTAAATTATTTCTTCTCATTATCGGATTCTCTTTTCTTTTAACCTCTCTTGTGGGTCAGGTAGCCTCAGTTATATTCATGAGTTCTCTTGTACTGGAGATATGCAATTTCTTTGCCATAAATCCCTTACCCTTTATTATGGTAACTTTAATGACCACTAACATAGCCAGTGCCGGAACTATATTGGGAAGTCCTGCCGGGATTCTGTTGGAGACTTATGCAGGTCTGCATTTTAAAGATTTTTTATTCTGGTCTTTTCCAATTACACTCTCTTGCTTGTTAGTTGGGACCGGCTTTCTCTGGATGTGGTATCGAGGTGATATGAAAAAAATAGAAACTAAAATAAAAGAAGTAGAAATAGAAGATCGAACCTTCCGGCAGCTGATAAATGTGCCGGCCACCAGAGAAATAAAAGAGGAACTTTTTTTATTGGGAACAATACTATTTTCCCTGACTCTTCATTTTCAGATAGAGAAACTGTTTTCTCTTCCACCTAACACTTTACTGGTTGCTATTCCTTTGGTGGGAGCCGGTATAGCCCTGAGCTGGAAAAAAGAAGAGGCAAGGGTTTACATAGAGGAACATGTAGACTGGTGGACTATAGTATTTTTCATTCTTTTTTTTGCAAAGGCAGGAACTTTTAAATATACAGGAGTTACCAATTTAATCTCATCTTTTTTAGAAAATCAAGCAAAAATTCAGCCTTTATTGCTAATCACAGAAATTACCTGGATTTCTTCCCTCAGCTCCTCCATAATGGATAATGTAGTAGTGGTTTCTATTTTAGTTCCTGCTATCAAAGCTCTGGAAGCTAAAGGTGTAGCGCATATTCTGACCTATCCTTTGTGGTGGGGACTATTTTTGGGAGGATGTTTCGGGAGTAATATAACTATGATAGGAAGTCCGGCCAATATTGTAGCCCTGGGACTACTGGAAAAACAAGCAGGGATAAAGATAGGTTTTTTTCAGTGGGTTAAGGTAGGACTTATCCTGGCTCTTATAACTACCACTTTAGCCTCTATATACCTTATTGTGGTCACCAGATTTCTCTTCTCACTTAAGCATTTATATATGTAGCTTAAGGAAGTTTCTACACAAAAGAAGGTAATAGTTTGGCATAAAGAGGCACCACCTCACTTGATTAAAGAGGTCTTTTTTATAAAATGAATTTTGTTTAAATTAAATAAAAGGCAAACCATGGAAAAAAGGTATGATCCAAAATTAACAGAACAAAGGTGGGAAGGTTTCTGGGAGGAGAAAGGATACTTTTCTCCTCATCCCGGAAAAAAAAGAAA
Organism: Candidatus Aerophobota bacterium; assembly: GCA_003648845.1. The sequence goes on along the minus strand of QMQA01000037.1, from coordinate 6,343 downwards.
AACCTTTTCCATGGTAATGCCCCCTCCCAATATTACCGGAGCTTTGCATATGGGGCATGCCTTCAATGTTACCCTCCAGGATATTGTGGCCAGATTTAAGAGAATGCAGGGCTATGAAGTTTTGTGGATTCCAGGAATTGACCATGCCGGAATAGCTACCCAGAATGTGGTGGAAAGGGAGCTGCAAAAAGAAGGACTTACCAGGAAAGACCTGGGCAGAAAAGAGTTTATAAAACGCATCTGGCAGTGGAAGGAAAAATACGGGGAAAGGATCTTTCATCAGATGAGAAAACTGGGACTTTCCTGTAGCTGGGAGGATAAAGCATTTACGATGGATGAGGAGCACTCAAAAGCAGTAAGAGAGGTTTTTGTTACCCTTTATGAAGAAGGATATATCTATAAAGGTGATTATATCATTAACTGGTGTCCCAGATGTCAGACTGCTCTCTCTGATATAGAAGTAGAGTATGAGGATGTTCAGGGAAAGCTTTACTATATCAGGTATCCTTTTGCAGGTGGCAGGAAAGAGGATAAAAATTATATTGTGGTTGCTACCACAAGGCCCGAGACAATGCTGGGTGATACAGCAGTGGCGGTTAATCCCCGGGATGAAAGATACAAAAAGTTTAAAGGGGAAAAACTTGTTCTTCCCCTGGTTGGAAGGAGCTTGCCTCTTATTTTTGATGACTATGTTGACCCCGATTTTGGGACAGGAGCCTTAAAGGTAACTCCTGCCCATGATCCAGAGGATTTCTTGATTGGCAAGCGACACAACCTTTCCCTGATTAATGTGTTTAATAAAGATGCGACTATAAATGAAAACGGGGGAGTTTATCAGGGTCTTGATCGCTACAGATGCAGAGAACTTATCCTGGAAGATCTAAAAAAAGGAGGTTATCTGGAAAAGGTCCAGGATTACGGATACAGGCTGGGGCGGTGTTACCGTTGTGGAACAGTTGTGGAACCTTTCCTTTCTACCCAGTGGTTTGTGCGGATGAAAGACCTTGCCAGAGAAGCTATTAAAGTTGTTAGGGAAGGAAAGATAAGGTTTTACCCTGGTTACTGGAAAAGAAGCTACTTTGAGTGGCTGGATAAAATTCATGACTGGTGTATATCAAGGCAGATCTGGTGGGGACATCGTCTACCTGTGTGGTATTGCCAGGATTGTGGCAGGATGATAGTTAGTCGGGAGGAACCCGGGGAATGCAAGGGGTGTACCTCCTCTAATCTCAGGCAGGAAGAAGATGTTCTTGACACCTGGTTTTCCTCGAGCCTGTGGCCTTTTTCCACTCTGGGCTGGCCAGAAAAAGAGGAAAAATTTGAGAAATTTTATCCTACTTCGCTTCTCTGCAGTGGCTGGGATATTCTATTTTTCTGGGTAGCAAGGATGGTCATGATGGCAGTTAAGTTTACCGGTAAGGTTCCCTTCTGCAAGGTTCACATTCATCCTCTTATTGGTGATGAAAAAGGTGAAAAGATGTCAAAATCAAAGGGGAATGTAATTGATCCTCTGGAGATGATGGAAAAATACGGAACCGACGCTTTTCGGTTTTCTCTTGTGGCTTTAAAAACAGAGACCCCTTATCTTCGTTTTTCCCCGGAGAGGGTAAAAGGTTATCGCAATTTTGCCAATAAGGTATGGAATGCCTCTCGATTTGTCCTGATGAATCTGGATGATTTTAACCCTTCTGATGAGCCTGGTCTACCCGAGAAACTTGAGCTTTCTGATCGCTGGATTTTATCCCGCTATAGAAAAACCGCCCAGAAGGTTACCCATCATCTGGAGAGCTTTCAGTTTCCTCACGCTGCCCAGGAGATTTATCAATTTATCTGGCATGATTTTTGTGACTGGTATGTTGAGCTGGTTAAATCAAGGCTGAGAGAAAAATCTCCTGAGCGGAAAATATCTCAGGTTGTTCTCTACAAAGTGCTGAAGGGAAGTTTAAAGCTTCTTCACCCCTTTATGCCTTTTATAACCGAGGAGCTGTTTCAACGTCTGCCTGGTAAGAAGGAAAGTATTATGGTATCTGATTGGCCTGAAGAGAAAGAAAAACCGGATGAGGATGCCGAAAACAAAATGAGCCTTCTTATGGAGGTTATAACAGAGATAAGAACTATCAGAGCAGAAATGAGAGTTCCTCCCCGGAAGGAGATAGAAGTTTTTTTACGATCCCGCAACTCCGAATATATGAGGATATTAAAAGAGCATTCATCTTATATAAAAGACCTTGTTAATGCGGAGAGGTTAACTGTAGCTTCTGATTTAGAAAAACCAGATGCCTGTGTATCAGGGGTGGTGAGGGATATAGATATATTTGTTCCTCTGGGGAAAGTGATTGATATAGACAAGGAAAAAGAGAGGTTGACCAGAAATCTGAATCAGATAAAAAAGGAACTTGAGAGGAGTGAAAGAAAACTTTCCTCCAGCCAGTTTTTGCAAAAAGCTCCTTTAGAGGTTGTGGAAAAGGAGAAAGAAAAAAGGGAAGAGCTTTCCGGAAAAATTAAAAAACTCGAAAAAATACTGGAGGAGCTAAGTTACATATGAGAAAGCTAATAGCAGTCTGTGGAAGCGATTCGGATGATCCTAACCTCTCAGATTTTGCCTTGAGGGCCGCAGAGAAGGTAGGTTATCTTCTCGCCAGAAAGGACGCCGTTCTGGTCTGTGGTGGTGGAGGAGGAGTGATGGAAGCTGCCTGCCGGGGGGCAAAAAAGGCAGGGGGGCTTACCATAGGCATTCTCCCCCGGGATAAAGAATACGCCAATCCTTATGTAGATATCGGGCTTACCAGTTATCTTGGAAGGGCGAGGAACTATATTCTGGTCAGAAGCTGCGAAGTGGTTATTGGAATTGCGGGAAGGTGGGGAACTTTAAACGAGATTGCCCTGTCTTTAAATGTTGGAAAACCCACCGTAGTGATCAGAGGAACAGGTGGGTGGGCTGACATTTTATCAAACGGTGAGGTTCAAAATCTTTTAAGAAACTTCTCCACTCGCCCTTTTATTGCAAATTCTGCAGAAGAGGCAGTAGAGATAGCTTTTAAAGTTATAAGGCAAAGGTGAAAAGAATGGGTGGTAACATTAATCTTAATAAAAAATTAGATAACAAAACTTCACCGGGTGAGCTGCAAATTGGGGGACAGGCAGTAATTGAAGGGGTAATGATGCGCTCTCCCCATAATATAACAGTAGCGGTAAGAAAAAGTGATGGAAAGATTCTGGTAAAAAAGGAGCCTTTTGTTTCCCTTACAAAAAGATACAGGTTCCTAAATTTTCCGGTTATAAGAGGTGCAATAGCTCTTGCGGAAACTTTATATATAGGTGTAAAGGCTCTCACCTTTTCTGCTGATGTTGCTGCTCGAGAAGGGGAGGATGAACAGGCAGATGGAGGAGTTTTTGCCGCTTTTTGGCTAAGTCTTAGTGTAGTACTTGGAGTTTTACTTGCCCTTTTTCTTTTCTTTTACCTTCCGCTTGTTCTAACCGATCTTATGGGGATAAAGAAGGGGTTTTTATTCAATTTAGTTGATGGCATAATAAGGATATCAATTTTTCTCATTTATCTTTGGCTTATTACCCTCTGGAAAAGTATGAGGAGGATATTTGAGTATCATGGAGCAGAGCACAAGAGCATCTTTGCTCTGGAGGCAGGTGAGGCTCTTACCGTGGATAATGTTAAAAGATATACCACTCATCATCCTCGCTGCGGGACAAGCTTTCTTTTAATAGTCATGCTGGTAAGCATAGGGGTTTTTATATTTCTGGGAAGACCTGAAACTATACAGGAAAGGCTTATAAGGCTCCTTTATGTACCTCTCATTGCCGGAATATCCTATGAGATAATTAAGCTATCTGGAAAGAAAGCCAGCAATCCTGTGGTGAGGACCTTAATAGCTCCGGGGCTGTGGTTGCAGAGGATAACTACGAAAGAGCCTGATGAGGAGCAACTGGAGGTAGCAATTGCTTCCCTGAAAAGTTCCCTGGAAAAATAAAAGAAAATGCTAAGTTTTTTTATATCTCCTCAAGCAGAAATAGCTGCTGGTCCAGGTCTTTTCCGTTCTCCGAAGAGGGAAAGAATTTTCCATTCAGAGTTATAAAATTTCTGGCTCTTTTAACCACACAACCTGTAGCTTTAAGCTCCTCTAAGCTGGTTATCTTGCCCTCCCTGCGCTTCATTATGATTTTTCTGGCTGAGATTCTACCAATGCCTGGAACTCTTAAAAGTTCCCAGTAATCAGCTTTATTTATCTCTAAGGGAAATTTTTCCGGATGGGATAAAGCCCAGGCAAGTTTTGGGTCCTTTTCCCGGGGCAGGTTCCCGTTCTTCTGAAAAGGTAGCTCTTCGGGGCTGAATCCGTATTTTCTGATGAGAAAATCCGCCTGGTAAAGCCTTACCTCCCTTAGAGGATGACAGGCAGGTGTGTTTTCCAGAGGAGTGTCTTTAATAGGGACAAATCCACTGTAGTAAACCCTCCACAGATTGTAGTTTCTATAGAGAAAATGAGAGAAGGTTACAATCTCTTTATCCGACTCTCCGGCAGCTCCCACTACCAGCTGGGTGGTAATTCCGGCTTTAAGAGGATTTTTCCTGTTTAATGCGAAGATTTTTTCAACTCCTGCAAGGAGTTGTTCGGAGAAGTCCTTGGTAGGAGATAATTTTGACAGGTGGTGAGGACTGGGAGCCTCCAGATTTATGGATAATCTATCAGCAAGACTGGCACACTTTTCAATGAGACTATCCTCACTTCCCGGTAGCACTTTGTAGTGGATGTAACCTTTATAGCCATACTTTTTCCTTACCAGATAGAGAGTTTTGAAAGTCTCTTCCTGGGATCTGATGGCAGATCCATGGATGGCAGAGGACAGAAATAATCCATCAACAAGCCCTCTGCGGTGATACTGGATAAAAAGACGGGCAAGTTCATCCGGAGAAAAACTTATACGGACAAAATTTCTATCTTTCCTGTTGGCACAGTAAAAGCAGTTTCCCTCACAGCAGTTGGTCTGTAGCACTTTAAAAAGCCTTACACAACCACCCTTTCCCACGGCGGGATAGATAAATTTGAAGCGCTGGAGTTTTTTGCTTTTTCTGGCAAACAGACCCGGTATGCCACAAACATCAAACCGGGCGGTTTTGCCCAGAATCTGGAGTTTTTCTTCCGATGTGGGTTTTTTTAAAAGATAGGCCATATAAAATCGCCTCTTTCAAGCTGTATTTTAGGATATAAAAGAAAAATGTCAACGCAGATTGTGGTTGCAGGTTGTTGGTTCCTGGTTTGTTGATTCATTCCAGATCTAAAGGAACCAGATGAGCCAAGGGAACAGGATAAACGGGTGACACAGGCAAAAAGGTCAGTTACAAAAGGTTATTTTCAGGCTCGCTTTGTAGCCCTGGATAATACCATCGGCTACGTCATTCATATGCATCCTTTTACCTGTTAAGGCCTTAATAGAGGTAATTTTCTCATCAAGAGAAGGATAAAATACTTTTATCTTCTCAAGATATCCATGCCGGGTATTTACAAACAAAGTTCCATGAACAAGGCAAAAATTTTGCCTTAGCAACAAAGATAATCCTGCTATTTTTCTTTCTCTCACCAGAAGGTCATAAGAGCCGGGGCAGAAGGTTCTGGTTTTGCCGAAATAAACCGGGATTTTCATTTTTTTAAGGTAGTATACCACTCCTGATGAAAGAAGGATGAAGGCCTTGCCGATATCGAAAAGATCAGGGTAAAATTTTCGGGGGACAATTGCTCCAAAATTAAGGCAGGTAGAATCGTGGAAAATTGCCTCTCCTCCACTTGAGCGAAGAATAAGGGGAACTCCTGCAGCTCTTATTCTGTCCATTAATCCTCTTTTTTTCAGCCTTTTAGCGAAATTTTTTCCCAGGACAAAACATTCCCTGGAAGGTATCCATATCTCCAGCACTGGAGGTAGTTTACCCTTTCCCACCTGAAAGGCTAAATTTTCCTCTTCAATCAGAACTTTTTCAGAATCTTCCCTGCCGTAGTTTAGCAGGAGCCATTTTTTATACTTATCTGGTATATTTGATATGTCTATTTTCACGTCCTTTTTCATTTTTTCGATTTTATTGATAAATTTTTCCTGTGTCAAACTTTTCCTTCAGTTTCCAGATAAAATCTTTAAATTTTATCTTTGCCCTGAAACTCTGGAAAACTGAACTAAAAAAGCTTGATTGTTGACAGATCTTGTAAATTGTTTAATATGACTTGTGGGCTTCGGCCCTTTTTAAGGCAAGTATTTTTAGAATTGACCAAAAAATGTCAGTAGGACAGAAAATTTTAGTTATCGACGATGATAAGGATATGGTGGAGGCTTTAAAGATAAT
>QMQA01000036.1 GCA_003648845.1 Candidatus Aerophobota bacterium | reverse complement strand
ATCTTCTTCCAGCATTTCTTGCAAAACCCGCTTTCCTTATAATCGGTATCAGCTAAACTGTTGGAAAAATGCATTATGCATTCTCTCTTTCCGCAGTGACTTAATCCAAATGTATGCCCCAGCTCGTGTAAAGCTTCCTTTAAAGCCCTGGTGTAGTAAAGTTCCTTGTTCTCAGGTAATCCATAAAATCCCTGTTTTAGTCGAGACAGACCAATTAAAGCAACCCTACCCCCTATTATAGCCTGTCCAAAAACAAAATTCAATCCAGGAATGTAAAGGTCCAGATTAGCCACTCCCAGAATCTTTTCTGCTTCTTCCAGGCCCAGCTTTTGCAATTTTACTAAAATAAGATCAGACTGGTATTGGCCTCTGTTTTTGTTATAGGCATAATCAGGGTCAGGAAGGGTTTTTCCTATCTCAACTAAGCGGGGTAAGATCTTTTCTATCCGGGTAGAAAGATAGACCAAAAGCTCCTGTTCCACTTTACCTACTGGAACCAGATAGATTGTTCTCAATTTTACCCGAAATCCACAACCCTAATCTTAAATATGATTTCTTTACCAGCCAGAGGATGATTTAAGTCTAAGGTTATCTTATCCTCTCCTACTTTTGTAACATGAGCCGGTATTGTGTATCCTGAGGGAAGCTGGACAGTTATCCATTCTCCTACTTTTACCATTTTTCCCTTAAATCGATCTTTCTCAACATTTCTTATAAGCTCTTTTTTTCTTTTTCCAAATGCTTTCTCTGGAGGAAGTGTAATTTCCTTTTCCTCGTTTTTCTCCATTCCTATAACCTCCTCATCAATTCCGGGCAGAATCTCACCAACCCCAGCTTCAAATTCTAAGGGTTCTTTGCCTTCGGTAGATGCAAAAACCTTACCGTTTTTTAGCCTTCCACTAAAGTGCAACCTCACCATGTCTCCTTTTTTTACTGGCATTTCTCTCCTTTCTTTGATTTGTTTATTTTTTCAAATTATCTTGAAGAAATTAAGAAGTATATTTTTTCACCCGCCTGTTGAATTGTACCATTATGGGGTTTATATGTCAATTGTGCAGAGCTTGTGAAAACTACTTTTTCATATAGGGTTGGCAAATACGAAAAAAAGTATAAAGTATATATCTGTAAGGTCGATAATATATAAATATAACTCTTTTTAGAATACTCTTGTAAAAACTGTAAAAATGAGATGTAATCCAGGAGAAAAAAAACAAAAGAATATCGGATTTATCTCCACCAGGCTTGCTGGATGTGATGGAGTTTCTCTGGAGGCGGCAAAATGGGCGAAAGTTTTTGAAGATGAAGGTCATCAATGCTTTTATATGGCCGGTGAGCTGCAAAAGATAGATCAAAACTCCCTCCTGGTAAAAGAGGCGCACTTTAAACATCCTGTGATTCAGGAGATCTATTGTGAATGTTTTGGCTGTTCAGCAAGAAAACCATCTATCACCAGAAAGATCCATCAGATGAGGGATAAACTTAAAAAACATATCTACCAGTTCATTAAAGGTTTTAGGATTGATATTCTTGTGGTAGAAAACGCCCTTACTATTCCTTTGAATATCCCTCTTGGACTTGCCATTACCGAGGTGATTGCTGAGACAGAAATTCCTACAATTGCTCATCACCATGATTTTTTCTGGGAACGTAAACGATTCCTGACAAATGCAGTATGGGATTATCTGAATATGGCTTTTCCGCCTCATCTACCATCTATTCAGCATGTAGTACTAAACTCCTCACAGGATAACCAGTTAAGCCTTAGAACAGGTATCTCGGCAACCATAATTCCAAATGTTATGGATTTTGATAATCCTCCCTCTATCGATGAATATTCCTCTGATGTACGGAACTCTCTTGGTCTTGAAGATGATGAAGTTCTGATTCTACAGCCGACAAGGGTGGTTAAGCGTAAAGGTATTGAACTTTCCATAGAGCTGGTAAAGCGATTGGGAATGAAGGCAAAACTGGTTATCTCTCACGCCTCGGGGGATGAGGGCTATGAGTATGAGAAAAGGGTGCGTGAGTATTCCTCGCTTATGGGGGTGGATACATTATTTATTTCCGATATTATTAAGCCTTATCGGGGAAAGACCTCTGATGGGAGGAAGATATATACTCCTGCAGATATTTACCATCATGCAGATCTTGTGACCTATCCTTCTAATTTCGAGGGTTTTGGCAATGCCTTTTTAGAGGCTATATATTTTCGTAAACCAGTTGTAGTTAACAATTATTCGGTATATACCATAGATATCAAACCTAAGGGATTTAAGGTTATCGAATTGGATGATTGTGTTGATTCCAGAGCAGTTGAGTTTACCAGAAAGGTTCTCGAGGACCCTGTTCTGGCAAACCAGATGGTTAATCACAACTATGAGCTGGGTAAAAGGTACTATTCCTGTTCTGTTCTGCGGCAAAAACTTAAGATTCTATTATCCAATTGTTTTGGTATGGAGGCTTAAGTTTTTATCCACTGTTATTTTAAAAGATATGTCTTTTAATGGCTTATTACGGGCTGTATTTACCATACTTCCACAGGTAACCAACCAGCTCATCAAGATTGCAGCTTAAAAGAATGGTATATTTATCACCAGCTCCGGCATAGAGAATTAGTTTACCCTCCCGATTTAAGGCTCCCACAGGAAAAACAACTGCAGGTACATCTACTGGATACTGTTCATTACCATATAATTCGTATGGGGCTGAGGGAATATAGACAGGATATCTGGTTTTACAAAGCACCCTTCTCGGATTCTCCAGATCCAGAAGAGCAGCACAGACAGAGTATCCTCTTTCAATTTTCTCTCTCACCCCGTAGACTCTACAAATGCTGGTTGTTATTTCACCAACAGCATGATATATAAGCAGCCAGCCTCTGGTGGTTCTGATCACCTGGGGACCCGGGCCGATTTTCTCCTTTTCGTGGGGGTAGTGTCCGGCTTCTAATAGCAGGTTTTTTTCTCGTTGCTCATAGATTTTTTTCCAGAGCTCTTTGTATCTGGAGGGATTTAGTAGCTGGTCCAGTCCGGCTTCAAGATGAACTAAGTGGATGTTAGGGTGAAAACGTAGCAGTATGTAATACCGGCCGTTCACTGGCTCGAGGAAAGGGATAGCGTTGCGCGAGTCGAAAAATTCAACTATACCATGATAGGTGATGTTCATAAAATTGTCGGTTGAATATATGGCAATCCGATCTGCATCCATCCCTTTAAACGGAGGTTTAATCTTACCACATCCGATAAGCAGGTATCTTGGGCCGGTCTTTACAATCCGAATGTCCTCTATCCCATAGGTGAAATCCTTATGATCAGTGCCGTCGCCCCGGATCGCTCTGTTATGCAGTCTGGTGAAGTGAATGCCGTCTTTGCTTACCAGAGGCCAGATCTCAGAGATATAGTTTTCAAAACAGTATCGTTTGATGCCGAGTTTTTTATCGAAGAAGATACTTTTTCGATACTTTCTGTGACACCTGGGCATCAGAACGATCCCATCCTGGAATATTTCAGCCCCACCATTAAAGACTGCCCCAATTTTCAGTTTACCATCTTCGTACCAGGTAAGGCCAAGGTCTTGAGGTTTTATAATGGGATTATTTTCATATGAATCCATTTTAAAAATAGCCTCTCCAGTCCCAATTTGAATTATTTTCCCTTCTCCTATTTTTGCCAGAGTCCGATCTAAAGGAAGCTCCATTACTGAATCCTTCTATCTTTACTATATAACTTAAGGTGTTGGCTTGCCACAGCCTGCCATGATGTGCATCTTCTATATTCCTCGGTGCGATTAACCACATATTGCCAGAATTTTGGCTCCTGGAAAAGACGAATAACTATTTTTGCAATTCCAGAAGAGTTGTATGGAAGAACAAGAAGTTCATCGCAGATATTCCTTAGCTCTTCAAATTTTGGTATCCTTGAGGCAATGACAGGTCTTTTTGCACCTATGGCCAGATGAAAGGAACCAGATGCAGACCGATCTTCCTCGTAATATGGGAAAAGAACAATGTCAGATGCTCCAAATAGATAGGGTACATCTTCATTTGGAAAAAACTTGTTTGGGTAGATGACATTCTTCTGAAGACCAAGTTCCGCTATCCTCCTGCTTAAAAATTCTGCATATTTTCTATCTTTCTGTGAAGCTGTTGGAGTAAGTCCTCCAGCTACAAATAGATATACATCTTCTAATTTTTTCAGTATCTCGGCGAGAGCATCAAGGGCTATATGTAGACATTTGTGTTTCTTTATAAATCCGAACATGAGAAGTATCTTTGCCTTCATGGGTAGTCCAAGTCTCTTACGTGAGGTCTCTTTTTCTTCATTGCTGAGCTCTGTTCCATGAGGGATGATGTTAATTTTTTCCGGTGGTATTCCAACTCGTGTGAGAATTGCTTTCTGTGACTCAAGGTGTACAATAACCTGATCAGCAAGTTCAGCAATTCTTCTGGCAAAATTTTCATCAACAGCTCCCCTTTCTGAAAATTGAGCGGGCCTTAAACAATGAATGGTAATGACCTTCCTGGTATTTATATCCAATCTCTGAAGTACTGAGGGTAATCTATCATCAAAGCTATATATACTATACTCATGTTGAATATGTACCACATCAACGCCTTTTGTATATGAGATAATAGGTTCTACATAGTCCTCGTTTCTATCCCAGCAGGAAATTACCTCAAATTTGTCCTGCTTAACAAAAGATGCTCCTTTTTCAGCAATAACCCTGACCTCTGATGTTGGATCCACCTCTCTAATGCCACGAATCAGGTAATCCGTGTAGGTAGCTATCCCGCATTGTTTGGGAAGATAGGTTGATACATAGGCGATTTTCATTTCCCTGAAATTCCCTGGTAGTATTCTCTATAAAGGTAAATTTAGGTAAATCTCAGTAGTTGTCAAGAAAAAAGGGGACAGGCTACTTTTTTGCAAAAAAGTAGCCTGTCCCCTTTTTTCCCTGTGACTTGATGCGCTACCTTGACATTGGATATTTTCTGTGGTAATATTAAAAACCCCATTTTAATTTTACCTATTAAGAAACTCCGTAAAAGAAAAAAATTAGAAAATGCCTTTTATTCTGGGAATAGTTGGCAAGTCAGACACAGGTAAAACCACTCTCATTTTGAGGCTAATTCCTGAGCTTATAAAAAGAGGATACCGGGTTGGGGCAGTTAAAAATTGTCCTCACGGTTTTGATATGGATAGAGAAGGAAAAGATTCCTGGAAATTCTGCCAAAAAGGCAGCGAGGCAGTTCTTTTAACTTCTCCAGATAAACTCAGCCTTATAAGAAGGATAGATAAGGAAAAAGAAAAAGATATCCCAAAACTTTTATCATTGTTTTTTTACGACTTGGATATAGTATTGGTTGAGGGTTTTAGCAAACTCCGGGAAATTAAGAAAATAGAGCTTTTACGAAAAGGAATTAGCGAAAAGATGGACCCCTCTTTAAATGAGGTTATTGCTGTTGTAAGTGATGTGGAGATAAAGACAGACAAACCACTTTTCAAACCGGATGAAATTGATAAAATCGTGGATTTTATGGAGAAAATCATTGAGAAAGGATGACAGAGTTAAAGATGTAGAGATAATTGTTAATGGCAAGAGAGTGCCTCTTAACTACTTTGTTAAAAAAATAGTGGGAAATTTAGCTCTGGCAATGATTGAACCTTTAAAAAGAGAAGATGAGGACGAAAGTATAAAGGAGATTGTTATAAAAGTTAGCAACACCAGCTAAAGCTCTTTTATTTCCACTTTTGAGATTTCCGGGTGTAATTTCTTCGAGCTATGTGCCTACGGGGTATCATATCCTATGGCATATAGCCGGCAGGGTATAGTTAGAAATGACTATGCCTCCCGTGTTTGGAAAGAAGAAATTACTTTTCCTGAAAGGCCAATATCTTTCCAAACGATATTGGCCTTTTCTTTTGAAATACAAATTAGGAGAAGTTGAAGTGAGAAGGATAAACTGGAGATGGATAGTGTGTTTTATTCTGATATCAAGCTTAGCTTCACCATTTAATCTGGCTTCTGGAAAACTCAGAGGAAAACTCATTATTTTCCATGCAGGTAGTTTAACCCTTCCATTTGATAAGATGGAAAAAGAATTTGAAGCTCAATATCCTGATGTGGACATCTTGCGGGAACCTGCAGGTAGCCTGAGGTGTGCCCGTAAGATCACTGAGCTGAAAAAACCTTGCGATATTATGGCTTCAGCAGATTTCAAGATTATTGATAAGTTTCTTATTCCTCAGTATACGAACTGGAATATACGTTTTGCCACCAATCAGATTGTCCTCTCTTATACGGACAAAAGCAGATTGGCTAATAAGATTACACAGGATAACTGGTACGAAATTTTATCCACCCCGGGTGTTATATGGGGGCATTCTGATCCAAACCTTGATCCCTGTGGTTATCGAAGTTTGCTGGTGCTTCAACTTGCCGAGATTTATTACAGCAAACCCGGTTTATATCAAAAGTGTATCGATAATCGTCCGAAAGAAAATATAAGACCAAAGGCAACAGATCTTGTTTCTCTTTTGCAAACAGGAAACATGGATTACGCTTTTGAATATTTATCCATTGCTATCCAGCACAAGCTCAAATTCATAAGACTTCCCGACAAGGTTGATCTCGGGCATCCAGAATATGAAGATTTCTATAAGAGGGCAAGTTTGAAAATCGCCGGGAGGAAGCCCGGAGAATTTGTAAAAATAGAAGGAGAGCCCATCGTCTATGGTATAACTTTACTTAAAGATGCTCCTAATCCAGATGTAGCCCTTGTTTTTTTGAAGTATCTTTTATCCCCTGATGGAGGATTAAAAATCCTGGATGAGTTAGGTCAGCCCCCTCTTATTCCACCTTTTGTCAGTGACGAAAAAATGAGGGAGAAATTACCTGTGGAACTTCAAGAGCTGGTTAAACCACACAAGGAATGATAAATTCAGGAAAGGCAGATGAAAGGCAAAAGAGAAATTTTTCTTGTAGTAACGGTTGTCTGTGGAGCTTGTGTCATGGGGTTTATTCTGCTTCCACTTGTTAACATGTTCACCTCATCCTCGTGGCAAGACCTTAAAGTTACCGTTCAGGATAAAGAAGTTTTAAAGTCAATCTGGTTAAGTGTTTACACTGCAGGCCTGGCAGCTATTATTTCTTTTCTTGGAGGGACACCTTTTGCCTATCTTCTTGCGCGAAAGAACTTTTTTGGGAAAAAATTCATTGAAAGTGTTATTGACCTTCCCATGGTTATTCCTCATCCGGTGGTAGGTATTGCTATTTTGAGTATTGTGGGAAGAGACTACTGGTTTGGTCAAATTTTAAGCAGGATAGGTATTCGTATAATGGGAAGTGTTTTAGGGATAGTAGTTGTCCTAACCTTTGTAGGAATACCTTTTTATATAAACACGGCAAAGGATGGTTTTAAGGGGGTTCCCTCTCGATTGGAAAAAGTGTCACGCAGCCTGGGAGCCTCCATGTTCAGCACTTTCCTGTGGATTACCTTTCCTCTTTCCTGGCGTAGTATGCTGGTAGGTATTATTATGTGTTGTGCCAGGGCTATAAGTGAGTTTGGCGCAGTGGTAATTGTAGCCTATCATCCCATGGTTGCCTCTGTTATGATTTATGAGCGTTTTGAGGCTTATGGACTGGCCTACTCTCGACCAATAGCTATCTTGCTCACTCTTGTCTGTCTTTTGTTATTTCTTGTCTTACGCGTTCTATCTGTATCAAAATTAAGATAAGATAAACGATGATAAAGATTAAAAATCTTCATGTTGATTTCCCCGGTTTTTCTCTCAGAGATATTAATTTATCTATAGGGGAAGGGGAGTTTTTTGTTCTTCTCGGTCCAACAGGAGCCGGGAAGACGGTCCTTTTGGAAGCTATTGCTGGTTTACTGCCGGTTAAAATGGGAAAAATCTATATTAAAGGGATTGATGTTACCGATTTACCTCCGGAGAAAAGAGGTGTTGGAATTGTCTATCAGGACTGTGCATTATTTCCCCACCTGACTGTTCTGGAAAATATAAGTTATGGACTGCGCTTTCACAGAGTTGATAAGAATGAAGCTGATAAACGTTTAAACCAGCTTATTAAACAGTTAAGACTTTCTCCACTTCTGAAACGTTTTCCAATGAGTCTAAGTGGAGGCGAGATGCAGAAGGTTGCTCTTGCAAGAGCACTTGTTATAAGGCCTTCTGTTCTGCTTTTGGATGAGCCTTTAAGTGCTCTTGACCCTAATTTTAAAGAGGAGGTGCGGGAGGAGTTAAAGAGACTTCATCGCCAAATGGGTATCACTTTCTTTATGGTAACCCATGATT
>QMQA01000035.1 GCA_003648845.1 Candidatus Aerophobota bacterium | reverse complement strand
TCTCCAGCCTTTCTTTTTAAAAAGACACCGAGAATACCAAAGGGTGTAAAGATAAAAGAAGGGGTAGAGATTATTTATGGAATACACAAGGCAAAAGGTGGATTGATAAGAGCTGCTCAGGAGGTTAAAGAGAGAAGAATAAATGAGATTGGTCTTTCCGGTGATTTCACAATGTATCCAAAAGATTGCCTTGAAGGGCTGGAGAAGGAGCTGAAGGGAAATGTTCGGAAAAAGAGTTTGTTAAACTCTAAAATAGAAAAATTCTATGATAAAAGGAAAGTCCAATCACCTGGTGTTGAGTCAGAGGACTTTTTAAAAGCAATGAAGGTGGAGGAATAAAAGTGAGGATGAAAATTTCCATTAAAAATGTCAAAAATAAATTCTTAGATAAACTGAGAGAATTAAGTGGAGAAAATATTTATGCCTGTTATCAGTGTGGGAAGTGTTCTGCGGGCTGCCCAAGTTTATCAGAGATGGATATATCTCCCAGTGAGATTATTCATCTTATTAAGCTTGGCCAAGAAGAGGAGGTTTTAAATTCCAAAACGATCTGGATTTGCGCTTCCTGTTTTACCTGTGTTACCCGTTGCCCCAAGGGGGTGGATTTGACAAAAATTATGGAAGCTCTCAGGCAGATTACTCTCAGGAAAAATGTTGACCATGTTAACCTTTCATCTATTCCTAAGAAAGCACTTTCTCAATTTCCTCAAATAGCTTTAATTAGTAGTTTTCGAAAATTCACTGCTTAATTTTTGAATTCATTTTGAGGAGAAAAACAGGCCATGAAAATTTCTTACTTTCCAGGGTGTACCCTAAAAACAACAGCAAAAAATTTTGAGGAGTCTGCTTTGGCATCTTTATCTTTTTTGGGTATAGATGTGGTTGAACTTCCCCGATGGAACTGTTGTGGAACGGTTTATTCTTTAACCGATGATGATCTAATGCATCAGATAGCTCCTATCCGGAATCTTATTCGGGTAAAAGAACAAAAAGATACAAGAGTGGTAACTCTTTGTTCTATGTGTTACAACACTTTAAAAAGAGCAAACAATTTGGTTAAAGAAGATGAGGAGAAACTAAATAAGCTTAACGATTTCATGTATAGAGAAAATGTCAAATATGACGGCAAAGTGGAAGTTCTGCATCTTCTGGAGGTTCTTAAAAATGAGGTAGGCTTTTCTGAAATTGCTAAAAAGGTAAAAAGATCTCTCAAGGGGTTAAGGGTAGCTAACTATTACGGTTGTTTGCTCCTGCGTCCTCCAGAGGTGGGATTAGACGATCCTGAACATCCAACTATTTTAAATGACCTTCTTCATTCCCTGGGAGCCGAAGTTATTGATTATCCCTATGAAACAGAATGTTGTGGTTCTTATCATACTGTGGTTAATGTTGATTTGGTTGTTGAACGAGCCTACGATATCTTAAATTCGGCTATCAGCCAGGGAGCAGAGGCAGTTGTTTTAAGCTGCCCCTTATGTAATTTTAATTTAGACAATCGGCAAAAAGAAATAAAGAAGAAGTTTCCAGACTTTAAAGGTATACCGGTATTCTATTTTACCCAGCTTTTGGCACTTTCCCTGGGACTTGATGAAAGAGTTTGTCGATTTGAGTTGAATTTTGTTAATCCTTATCCTTTATTAAAAAGTAAACATTTGATAACTGGAGCTTAAAATGAGCAGAATAGGTGTTTTTATTTGCCACTGTGGTCTAAATATCGCAGGTTCAGTAGATGTGGGAAAAGTGGCTAAGCTCATAAATAAGTACCCGGGTGTTATTTATGCTACCGATTATATGTATATGTGTTCTGAACCCGGTCAGGAGATGATAAGAAAGATAGTCAAAGAGAAAAAGCTTGATGGTGTAGTAGTAGCTGCTTGTTCACCTACAATGCACGAGACCACTTTTCGCAATACGGTAGCTTCTGTAGGAGTGAATCCTTACAGATGCGAGATTGCCAATATAAGAGAACAGTGTAGCTGGGTACACCAGCACGATAAGGAAAAAGCCACAGAAAAAGCACAAGAAATTATTGAAGCTGCCATAGAAAAATTGAGGTTAAATAAATCTCTCACTCCTGTAGCTTTCCCTATTACTAAAAGAGCACTGGTAATTGGAGGAGGAATAGCTGGCATTCAGGCTTCCTTAGATATTGCCGAAAGTGGATATGAGGTTATTTTAGTAGAGAAAAATCAGTCGATTGGAGGGCATATGCTTCAACTTTCAGAAACTTTTCCTACACTTGATTGCCCTCAGTGTATTGCTACTCCAAAAATGGTGCAGGTGGATCAGCATCCAAAAATAAAACTCTATGCTTATTCGGAAGTGGAAGAAGTTTCCGGTTATGTGGGAAACTTTAAAGTAAAGATTAGAAAAAAAGCTTCCTTTGTTGACTGGGATAAATGCACCGGCTGTGGTCTTTGCATAGAAAAATGCCCCAGAAAAGTTCCTTCAGAGTTTGATGAGTATTTAGCTAAAAGGAAAGCTATTTATACTTTATTTCCCCAGGCTGTTCCTAACAAACCGGTGATTGACAGTAAAAGTTGCCTTTATTTTACTAAGGGAAGATGCAGAATTTGTGAGAAGAATTGTTCAGTAAAAGCTATCAATTTTGAGCAAAAGGATTCCTTTGTTGAAGAAAGTGTAGGAGCAATTATTGTAGCTACAGGTTATGATCTTATGGATAAGAGAAAAATTGGTGAGTATGGATATGGAAGATACGAAGATGTCATTGATGGCTTGCAAATGGAAAGGTTGCTTGCTCCTGCTGGTCCTACCAGAGGTATACCTTGCAGACCATCTGACGGCAAAGTTCCCAAGGAAGTTGTATTTATTCAGTGCGTGGGCTCACGTGATCCGCAACATTACTATCCATATTGTTCAAAAATATGTTGTATGTATACTGTCAAGCAGGCTATGCTCTATAAACATGCAGTTCCTGATGGTCAAGCTTATGTTTTTTATATGGATATCAGGTGCAATGGGAAAGGGTATGAAGAATTTCTACAGAGAGGATTAGAGGAAGACAAAATCCTTTACATAAGAGGTAGAGTTTCCAAATTATTTAAAAATGGTGACAAGATCGAAGTTTGGGGAGCAGATACACTTACAGGAAGGAAGATAGAGATTTCGGCAGATATGGTTGTTTTGGCTATGGCTATGGTTCCGAGTGAAGGAGTAAAAAAATTAGCTGAGAGGTTAAGAATAGCAACAGATGATTATGGTTTCTTAACAGAAGCTCATCCTAAACTTCGTCCTGTGGAAAGTCTTACTTCTGGTTATTTTTTTGCTGGTGCTGCTCAGGGGCCAAAGGATATTCCTGAAACTGTCGCTCAGGCCTCAGCTGCAGCCAGTAAGGTGGTCAGTCTTTTCTCTCAAGATGTACTGCACCGTGAACCTATAGTAGCCAGTGTTGATGAGGAAGTTTGTACAGGATGTGGCAGTTGCGAGAGTGTTTGCGCCTATGATGCTATCGAAATTGACCCAATAAAGAAAAAAGCCGTGGTTAATATAGCTATTTGTGAGGGATGTGGTGCCTGTAGTGCTGCTTGTCCTTCGGGAGCAATGCAGCACACCAATTTTACAAAAAGACAGATATTTGAGATGGTAGATGCCTTTACTTAAAGACCAACCAAGAGTTATTTTAGCTAAAGATTCAGATTATCGTATGCTCTACAATAAAATAATAATGGCTGATGGGGAGAAGCTATGAAAGAAAAAAGTATTATGGAAGAAATCGCCGAAGCGAATAAGGCGGTCACTAAAGGGGTAGATGAGAAAGACATAAAGCACTGGGCCACCATTTACATAATGGGAAAGGCCTATAAGGTTCCGGCAGACCTGACAATTATGCAAGCCATGGAGTATGCTGGATATAAATTCATAAGATCCTGTGGATGCAGGGCGGGATTTTGCGGAGCCTGTTCCACCGTCTACAGAAAAAAAGGAGAGTATAAGCTGCGCGCAGCTATGGCATGCCAGACAAGGGTAGAGGATGGAATGTATCTGGTTCAAATCCCCTTTACCCCTGCAGAAAAAGCGATATACGATATTACTAAAGAAGAATATGATCCATCAGTCCTGGTAAAATGTTATCCAGAAATTATGAGATGTCTTGCCTGCAATACTTGCACCAAGTCCTGCCCCCAAGACCTGCAGGTTATGGATTATGTTCAAGCGGCAATCAGAGGGGATTTTGCCCAGGTTGCTGAACTTTCCTTTGATTGCATTCAATGTGGTCTTTGTGCAATGAGATGCCCTGCTGAGATTGTGCAATATCATATAGCTCAGCTGGCAAGAAGAATGTATGGAAGATATGGTCTTCCCGAGGAGAAAAATCTTGAAAAAAGAGTTGAGGAAATAAAAGAAGGTAAATACAATAAAGAGTTTGAAAGAATTATGAGTCTTAGCAGTGACGAGCTCAAGAATCTTTATACAGAGATGCAGAGAAAGCGTGAAGTTTACTAAAAGGAGAAAAATATGGCTGAACTTAAGCTTATAGATGGCTATCCTGAATATATGCGTGAGTCAATTAAACTTGTTGAAAGGACACGATCAAAAAGGATAGGAAAACTACCTCCCCAGATGACGCCTGATGAAAGAGAAGAGATTTTAAATCGTTATCATCCAGATTATGCTCCTGGTGGTAAAAGACCTATAAAAATTGGCCCAAATAAAGGAGATATTGCTCCTAATGAAGTGGTGGATTTGCTTGAGGCATATCCTCTGATAGCTCCTGAAGAGATTGATTTAAGCAGGGTAGATTATGATGTTGATGTTTTAATAATAGGTGGCGGTCTTGCTGGAACAAGCGCTGCTCTTCTGGCAAATGATTGTGGAGTTCCTGTGGAGAAAATTTTACTTACCAATAAGCTAAGGCATGGAGATAGCAATTCTATTATGGCACAAGGTGGAACCCAGGCAGCAGATCGTCCAGAAGATAGTCCAGTAATTCATTATATTGATGCTCTTGGAGGAGGGCATTTTACAAACAAGCCTGACGTATTAAGAGCACTTGTTGAGGATGCCCCACTGGTAATAAAGTGGCTTGAGAAGCTTGGAGTTATGTTTGATAAAGACTCTGAGGGAAATTTTATAGAGTTAACAGGTGGCGGGACCTCAAAAAGAAGAATGCATGCCTGCAGGGATTATACCGGAATGGAGGAGCTTAGAGTTTTAAGGGATGAGTTTAGAAATAGAGGGATACCTTGCCTTGAATTCTACCCCGCTGTTGAACTTATTACCAGTTCTGAGGGTAAAGTGACCGGTGCAGTTTTATGGAGTCTGGAGACAGGGGAGTATAAAATTGTAAAGGCTAAAGCAACTATCCTTGCCACTGGTGGCTTTGGGAGACTTCATATAAGAGGGTTTCCAACAACCAACCATTATGGTGCTACCTGTGATGGAGTTGTTCTTGCCTATCGTGTTGGTGCAAAGTTAAGGGATACAGATACTGTTCAATATCATCCAACCGGAGCTGCCTATCCTCAACAAATAATAGGTCTTCTTCTTACAGAGAAATTAAGGACCAGTGGTGCTCAACCGGTAAATAAAGATGGTGAGGCATTTGTCTTTCCTCTTGAACCACGGGATGTAGAGGCTGCTGCTTTTATAAGAGAATGTTATGACAGGGATAAAGGGATTACAACACCCACAGGAATGAGGGGTATATGGCTGGACACACCCCTTATTGATATTATTAATGGCAAGGGCACAATTGAGCGTTCTTTCCCGGCTATGGTGAGAATGTTTAGAAGATTTGGAATTGATATGACAAAGGACCCTGTTCTTGTTTTCCCCACACTTCATTACCAGAATGGAGGAGTGGAGACAGATCCACAAGGGAAGACAAATGTAGAGGGTCTATTTGTTGCAGGCGAGGTATCAGGTGGCGTGCATGGCAAGAACAGACTTATGGGAAACTCAACCCTTGATTGTCTTGTTTTTGGTAGAAGAGCTGGAATGTATGCTGCGGAATATGTGAAATCAGCTAAAAGTGACGAAAAGCTGACACTGGAACATGTTAAAAAATATGTAAATATGCTTAAGGAAGCCGGTATAAAGCCTGAAAGAAAAGCTCCAATACTTCTTCCAGAGTATAGAGGGAAGGAAGTTCTGGCAAGAAAGATTGATATAATTTATTGAATAAAACATAAATGTGAGAGACTAATCTGATATTTATGGAGTTTTTAGAAGGGGAGAGTTTTAAGATGGAGAAAAATGTTGGAGCAGTAATGGTTATTGGTGCAGGTATTGGTGGTATTCAGGCCTCTTTGGATTTAGCAGAAGCCGGGTTTAAGGTGTATTTGGTAGATAAAAAACCAGGTATTGGTGGAGTGATGGCTCAGCTGGACAAAACTTTTCCCACAAACGATTGTTCAATGTGCATTCTTTCTCCAAAACTTCTGGATACGGGAAGAAGTCAGAATATTGAAATTATGAGTTACACAGAAGTGGAAAAAGTGAAGGGTGAGCCGGGAAATTTCAAGGTTACTTTGAGAAAAAAACCCCGATATGTAGACCCTGATAAATGCACTGGGTGTGCAGAATGCGTGGAAAATTGTCCCGTGGAAGTTTTAAGTGAATTTGAAGAAGGCCTGACCCAAAGAAAAGCTATTTACAGGTTATATCCTCAAGTAGTTCCCAATGTTTTTACTATAGATAAAAATGAAAATAAACCTCCCTGCAGATTAGCCTGTCCTGCAGGAGTAAATGTGCAGGGTTATATTGCTTTGATTTCCCAGGGCAAATTTAAGGAAGCTTATGAATTGATCAGGGAAAAAGTTCCTTTTCCAGGAGTTTTGGGTCGAATCTGTCACCATCCTTGCGAGGAGAAATGTAACAGGAAGGATTTCGATGAACCATTAGCCATTGCTGCTTTAAAGAGATTCGTAGCTGATTATGCAGCCAATCATCCGGAAGAGTTTCTCTTTTCTGAAAAAGAGAAAGAAGAAAAAAAATCAAGAGAAACCAAAAAAGAGAAAGTAGCTATTATCGGTGCAGGGCCAGCAGGACTTACCTGTGCTTATGATTTAGCCAGGTTAGGGTATCAAGTTACTGTATTTGAAGCTCAAAGCTCTCCCGGAGGAATGATGTATGCAGGAATTCCAGGATATCGTCTGTCCAAGGAAGTTCTGAAAAGAGAAATTGCACAGATGGTTGAGGAAACAGGGATAAGGATTCTTCTTAATGCTCCTATTCGTTCAAAAGAGGATTTTCAGAAGTTAAGACGGGATTATCAGGCGATATTTATTGCTATTGGAGCCCAAAAGAGTAAGAAACTGAGATTAGAAGGCTCAGATTTGAAAGGTGTATTTTACGGGGTGGAGTTTCTTAGAGATGTTAATGAAGGAAAAAAAGTTGAGGTAGGTGAGAGGGTAGCGGTAATTGGCGGAGGGAATGTTGCTATTGATGTAGCTTTATCTTCGCTGAGAGTGGGAGCAAAGGAAGTTCATTTGTTCTGCCTTGAGTCCCGGGAGGAGATGCCGGCATTTGAATGGGAGATTGAAGAAGCGATAAGAGAGGGTGTAAATTTGCACTGTTCAAGAGGACCGAAAAGAATTTTGGGTAGAGACGGAAAGGTAAGTGGCCTTGAAACTATTGTCTGTACATCAGTTTTTGATTCAGAAGGAAAGTTTAACCCTAAGTTTAAAGAGAAAACAGAATCCGTTATTCCTGTAGATACAGTAATGATTGCTATAGGACAGGAGTCAGATTTTGCAGGATTTGAGGGAATCAAGCTTACTCCTTACAAAACTATTGATGCTGATAAGGTTAGTTTAGCTACCTCTTTGCCCGGTGTCTTCGCCGGGGGCGATGCGGTCACTGGTCCTGCTTCGGTGATTGAAGCTATAAGTCAGGGACACGAAGCAGCCATCTCTATTGACAGATACCTAAGGTCTGAGGATTTAGTCAAAGGCAGAGAAAAGATAGAAGAGGAAGCAGCTGAGGCACCAAAAAGAGAAGTTATACTAAGAAAGAGAGAAATGATGCCTGTTCTTTCTCTTGAAGAGAGAAAGGGAAATTTTAAGGAGATTGAGTTGGGGTTTACGGAAGAGATGGCCATTAGAGAGGCAAAAAGATGCCTTAACTGTGGCATTTGCTCCGAGTGTTTGGAGTGTGTGAGAACTTGTAAGGCAGAAGCAATCTTCCACGAGATGGTTGAGGAAAAAGTGGAGGTAAATGTTGGTTCTATCATTCTCGCTCTGGGTTTTGATGAATTTAATCCCCGGTTAAAAGGAGAATATGGATATGGAAGATTTCCCAATGTGGTATCCAGTATTGAGTTTGAAAGAATTCTGTCTGCTTCAGGTCCCTACCAGGGCCATGTGTTAAGACCCTCGGATAAAAAACCCCCTAAAAAGATTGC
>QMQA01000034.1 GCA_003648845.1 Candidatus Aerophobota bacterium | reverse complement strand
AGATGAGACACCTTTTCCTCTTGAGTGCATGCTCAATGACCCTACAGCAAAGGCAGCCATCAATTGCACAGGTCTTTCGTCTGAAGAGGCAAAAAATATTGCAGAATCTGTTGTAAGTATAAACCTTCGTGCAGTTAAACCTTAACCAGGGCTAATTTTTTGCTTTTTGATTGTCCTGCCTATCCTCAGGGCATTAAGTATCACTCCCAGACTGAGTCCCATATCTCCTACAGCTACGGCAAGCCAGAGGGTTATTATTCCCGGGAAGGTAAGGACGGCAAAGCTTCCCTTGACGAGGATGGAGGCAAGCACATTTTGTTTTACCACCCTCATGGTTTTTCTGCTGAGGTCAATGAGATAGTTAACCTTGGATAGATCATCCTGCATAAGGGCAACATCTGCTGTTTCAATGGCTGTATCAGAGCCGGCTGCTCCCATGGCAATTCCCACACAAGCTTTAGCCAGAGCTGGGGCATCGTTAACCCCATCTCCCACCATTATGACATGCTTAAATTTTTTTAAAAGCTTATCGATTATCTTCACTTTATCCTGGGGAAGAAGCTGGGCATAGCAGGTATCAATTCCTATTTTACGGGCTACAGCACGGGCAACCGGTTTATTATCACCGGTGAGCATTACTGTTCTTATCCCTTTTTTCTTTAACTTCTTCATCAATTTAGCCGCCTCCGGTTTAATCTCATCCATAAGGGTTATAGTTCCAAAAATGCGCTGAGTATTCCCAACGAGGATAACGGTCTTCCCTTCATTTTCCAGTTTTTCAATCTCTTCTGGTAAGTTGATGCCGTTCTCTAAGAAAAAAGTTTTGTTTCCCGCATAGTAATTTTCCTCCCCGATTTTCCCCTCTATTCCTTTGCCAGCAGTTGACTTGAAGTTTTTGACGGCTATTAATCCAATCCTTTTCTCTCTTGCTTTTCTTACAATAGCCTGAGCTATAGGATGGTTGGATAATGATTCCAGAGAGGCTGCAATTTCCAAAACTTTTTTTGGGGAATATCCATTTAAACCGGTAATTTCTATCACCTCTGGTTTTCCCAGAGTTAATGTCCCTGTTTTGTCGAAAGCTATCACCTTTGCCCTTCTTATCTCTTCGACATAGCCTCCCCCTTTAATTATGACACCATGCCTTGCTGCACTGGTTATTCCTGAGATGATTGATACCGGGGTTGAAATGGCAAGAGCGCAGGGACAGGAGACAACAAGGAGTACAAGCGCTCTGTAAATCCAGGGACTGGCTGGCAGGCCGAAAAAAAGAATAGGCACTGTAGCCACAGCTAAGGCAAACAGTATCACCGCAGGGGTGTAAAATCTGGCAAAACGGTCAATAAATTTTTCTGTAGCCGATTTTTGTTCTCTCGCCTCCTCTACCAGCTTCACTATCTTAGCAAGAGTTGTCTTGCTGGATGGTTTTGTCACTTTAACTTCCAGATAGCCTTCCTGGTTGATCGTTCCTGCAAAAACCTCATCCCCCTCCTTTTTAAAGACCGGTATACTTTCTCCAGTAATAGCTGCCTGATCTATACTGGATGAACCAGATATTATGATTCCGTCAAGAGGTACTTTGTCTCCTGGCCTTACAACGACAATACTTCCCACTTTAACTTTTTCAACTTCTATTTGTTTTTCTTTCCCGTTTTCTTTAACTCTTGCCATCTCCGGGGCTGTTTTGATTAAAGAGGCAATTGATTTTCTGGTTCTATTTTCGGCATAATCCTCAAGAGATTCTGCTATAAAGAATAAAAACATAACTGCTGCTCCTTCCTCTCCATGACCTATGAGAAAGGCTCCTGCTGCAGCAATAGTTATAAGAAGATTTATACCAATTCTTTTTTTCATCAAAGATAGCAGGCCTCCCCTAATTATCCTGTGGCCTGAAATAGCCACTACACCCAGGAACATTATCTGTGCCGGTATTTTATACCTCAGGATAAACTCAAGGGTAATACCTGCTATAAGTAAACAGGCCGAGCTTACTATAATTAATGACAGCCAAATATCGCACTTTATCCTGTCCTGTTGATAAGACACGGGTAACCTCCTTATTAAGTAGAATAATTGCTCAACTGTTCAATTAAGATTTTAAAAAAAATTATTCCTGAACGTGTTCAAGTCCCTGATTAAATAGATTCTCAATATGTTCATCATCCAGGCAGTAGTAAACCATCTTGCCCTGTTTGCGAAATTTCACCAGTTTCATGTTTCTCAAAATTCTTAACTGGTGAGAAATTGCTGATAAACTCATCCCCAGAAGACTGGCAAGATCATGCACGCAGAGCTCTTTTTTAGATAGAGAAAATATTATCTTCACTCTGGTAGGATCAGCCAGAGCTTTAAATGTTTCTGCCAGAGCAAAAATGTCTTTTTCAGAAGGCAGAAGCTTTTTTACAGCTTTTACCTTCTCTTCATCTACAAATTCAACCTCACAGATATCCTCATTTTTTAATTTAAAGTCCAGTTTATCCAGCTTCCAGTTTCTCCTTATTTGTTAAGGTTGCTCAACTGTTCAATTATAATTTATTCTCCAGCAGCTGTCAAGGGTATCTTCTCCGGTTTTTCCCGAAATTGGAGTTAACTTTGCTTTTTTGTTTTAATGTTTTTGTGTTTTCTCAAAAAGATTAAGGTATTCTCTTGCTATATTTTCTCCAGAATATTTTTTTGCAAAGCGAAAAGCTGCCTCTTTGAGTTTTTTATTTTTCTCTTTTTCTTCAAGAATAGCAGCCAGGTTATCTGTCAGCTCTTCTCTATCTGCATACTTTAAAACCTCTGCAGAAAAAGGACGGAAAAAATCTGAATGTCTCGGTACAAGTAGAGGACAACCGGTTCCCAGAGCCTGGAAAGTTGTGCTTGAGACAACAGCTTCATATCTGCTTCGAAATTTATGGAGTACTACCGCATCACAGGCAAAAAGATAAAGGTCAAACCTCTGTTTGGTAAGAACCTTTTCCTCTCTTATAATTATATTGGGATCGGGAGAGAATCTTTCCATGATGTCCATTTCTGGTGGCCCCAGTATTAGAAACAAAACATCACTTAACCGCTTATCTCTTTCGGGAAGATAAAGAGAGTAGCCTCTCTGACAGAAAAACAGAACTATCTTTTTTTCAAGGGGAAGCTGCAATTTTTCTCTTGCCTCAAACTTGTTTCCTGATCTTACAGGAAAACAGGGAAAAGGTATATAGCAGGCATCTTTATAGACTTTTTTTAAAAATTCCTGTCGTCTGTCAAAATAAACCACAGCATCCCAGTCAAACTGATAAAATGCCGGATCTTTGGGAAGAGTATTTTCATGGACTATATGGATTGTTGGTGCCTTTTTTCTTATGAGATTGAATATTTTTGCAAGGTTTTCTTTGGGCAAAACACCTATATCCTGGACCACAAAAATGTCATAGTCCAGGGAAAGGATGGGTCTTGGATCGAGAAACTTTGTTCCGGAATCTGTTCCGAAACATCTGATGACAAATTTCTCATCCTCACCGGTGAACCCCTCACCGTGAAAGTCATCTTTAATAAAGCTGAAGACAACAAGCCTGTGACCCATTTCAATCCAGGCCTTCCCTATTGGCTCTGCGTGAACTGCCACTCCTGAGTCGGTATTCCAGGCACTCATCATTGCTATTTTCATTTTTTTGCCTCCCACAAAGCAACACAACATACCCTATCTGCAGCTCCGTAATAGAGGAGCCAGTGATTTTCCTCTACAACAAGTCCCTCCGGGACTGTATGGTCTGGAATTTCTCCAAAAATTTTGCCCCACTTCTTAGCTGGCACCAGAACGGGCTCATCTGATCTTTCTATTATCCTGGATGGGTCATCTCTGGAGAAAAGTATTGCTCCAGCTTTATAAATATGGTCATTTCCCCATCCAGAATAAATAAGCCAGATTCCCTCTTCAGTGAGCAGTGGAGGGGGACCCGGCTCCACGCCTTTTTCATCAAAGTAACCTTTTCTTGGACAGACTACAGGCTCATCCAAAAGCTCCTCCCAGTGCAAAAGGTCAGTGGATGTAGCAATGCCTATTGCCGTTTTCCAGGGCTCCTTTTCCCCCATAAAATACATGAAGTATTTTCCATTTATTTTTTCTGGCAAAATAGCACCAGCTTTTATCTGACCTTTATCCCACTTGCTTTGAGGTCTAAGAATCGAGCCATGTTTTTCCCAGTGAAAAAGATCCCGGGAGGTAGCAAGACATATGTTGCCTGTCTCATATTTTCCCGGATTACCGACATAAGTAAGGTAAAAGGTATCTTTAATTTTTACCAGTCTCGGATCCTCGCAGCCAAATCTATCAAATTCTCGATCTGGTACCAGCACAGGCTCAGGATGAGGGGTAAAATTAAACCCATCCCGGGAGCTGGCAAGCCCTATTTTGCCGGTTAGTTTCTCTTTTGTACTTTCTGCTCGATAAAGCATAAAATAAATCTCACCCTCTTTTATAACCGCAGGATTATAGGCACCTCTGGAATAAAAACCTGACCCTGGCTCAAGAACAGGGTTATGTTCATAATCGATAAAAGGACCAACCATCATCTTAAGCTGATTTGAGATTTCTCTCATCCAGAGCTGGGTTTTGTAGATTGGAATAAGCAGCTGGACTCTTAACAACAGCTATCTTTGGCTCAGGTGAGGGCACCTCTGACGAAGCTCCAATGTCCAAGACAGAGACCTCTTTCCTGACACTGGTTTTAAGTAAAGCAAAAAGCTCTATAAATTTTTTCCCGATTTCATAGCTTGAGTATTTTTGGACGCACTTTTCTGCTGCCTTAAGGCTGTTAATGATACTGGTTTTTTTCTCAAAAATGTCCTCCAACCTGCACCTTAACTCATGCAAATTTTTATACTTGATAACCTCCTCGTTTAATGTCTCAAAGAAGTTAGTATCGGATACAAGCAATGGGCAGCCAGCTCCCATACAAAGGTAAGCAGTTGATGAGACAACAACACAGGAAGCATGGTCTTTATGGATGAGCAGAACATCAGAGGCATGCAAATAGGTATAAAGGTCATTTACAGAGATTGGTCCTTTTCTTAATTCAATGAATTTGTATCTTTCTTTAAGGGCAGAGAACAGATCATACCAGTCTTCAACATGGGTTAAGGTAAGGAGAACAAGAGGGTATTTTTTGTTTAATCGTTCTATTGTGGGGAGCAGATGTATGTGTCGGAAAACCCCCAGGCCGTAGTTAAAAATTATCTTTTTATCAAGAGGAAGATTAAGCTTTTGTCTTGCCTCAATCCTGTCCCCTTTTTTTAAAGGATAACAAGGATAAGGAATTATATTAATTTGCTGTGCAGGATATATGTTTTTAAGCCAATCTTTGTACCTTTCATCAAAACACACAACAGCATCCCATCCGAACTTATAAAAATAGGGATTTTGAGGTGGGCCACCCTCATGGACTACCAGCACTGTTTTTGCCTTTTCTCTTATCACAGGGTAAATCTCTAAAAGCTCTTGCAGGGGCATCATTTCAAGGTTCTGGACAACAAAGACATCAAAATCATCTTCAAGAAATGGAACAGGATTGAAAAGTGGTTTTTCCTTTCCACTCCATTTTTCATTAAGTTCATAACATCGGACAACATAGGGCTCGTCTTTTTCGGTTCTGGACAGATTATTCTCCAGGGGAGCAAGAACTTTTAACTCGTGCCCCATTTTTCTCCATATCCTTCCTACCATTTCTGCATGAGCTGAAACGCCACAAGAGGCATTCCAGCGGCTCATCATTTTTATCTTCATTGGTTCACCTCCAAAGCTGGCCCGATTATTATATTTTATTTTTTAATTATATTATTCCAGGCTCGAATGAGAAGTGGATGGTGTTGATTTTTACTTTGACAACTGGACGTGTTTGAATATAATAAAGCAAAAATTAGCTGAACTTGCAAGCGGGGGAGGTCAAGATGAAACATCCAACCAAGCTTTTTCTGACCAAAGGGGTAGGCAAGCACAGGGAAAAACTGGCCTCTTTCGAAGATGCTTTGAGGAATGCCGGTCTTGCCGAATACAATATAGTTAAAGTCTCAAGCATCTATCCTCCCGGGTGTAAAATTATATCTAAAAGTGAGGGTAAAAAACTTTTATCTCCCGGGCAGATAGTTTACTGTGTTCTGGCAGAAAAAGCTACCAATGAGCCTCACCGTTTAATAGCTGCCTCCATAGGACTTGCTATTCCTCGTAGAAAAAACCAGTATGGTTACCTGTCCGAGCATCACAGTTTTGGTGAATCCGAAAAAAAAGCCGGGCATTATGCTGAAGACCTGGCAGCTTCAATGCTGGCTACTATTCTGGGAGTGGAGTTTGACCCGGATTCAAGTTATGATGAAAAGAAAGAAATCTGGAAGATAAGTGGAGAGATAGTTAAAACAACTAATATTACCCAATCAGCACTGGGGGATAGAAAGGGCCTGTGGACAACTGTGATAGCAGCAGCAGTTTTTATAGAGTAAGATAATGGATTTTAAAAATTATCCGGTAAAACCATTTGGAGTTAGTGGAGAAAAAAATATAGAAGCCATTCTGGAGGATATGGAAAAGCTTTCTTTTCAAGGAAGAAGTCTTGGAACATCCTTCAGAATATGGAGGCAAATGTTAGAAGATAATACCTTTATCTTTCTCGGTCTGGCAGGAGCCATGGTGCCTGCCGGAATGAGGAAGGTGATATCTTATCTCATAGATAAAAGACTCATTGACTGTCTTGTCTCCACCGGGGCGAATCTTTTTCATGACTGTTATGAGAGTCTGGGCAAGATGCATTATCAAACCAGTCCTCTTGTAGATGATGAGAAGTTGAGAAAAGAAGGAATGGATAGAATTTACGACACTCTGGCTCCTGAGGAAGGTTTCCGGAATGCGGATGAGTTTATTCAGCAATTTGCAAGGAGTCTTGACAAAGACCGCTCTTACACCACACGGGAGTTTTTATACCTGCTTGGAGAATACCTTGATAAAAAAGGTAGCCAGAAAGGAATTCTCACCTCAGCCTATCAAAAAAAGATCCCTGTCTACTCTCCTGCTATTGGAGACTCTTCTATTGGTATTGCCCTTGCTGCAGCAAGAATTCCCCTGAAATTTGACCTGGTGAAAGATGTATATGAGAGTGCCTATCTTGCTGGAAAAATGGAGAAGACAGGGGTAATTTACATAGGCGGAGGGACACCTAAGAATTTTATCCAGCAAACCCAGGTTACTTTGTCCTGTATGGGAAAAGCTAAAGAAGGCCACTATTATGCCATTCAGATAACCACTGATGTACCTCACTGGGGTGGATTAAGTGGTTGTACGATGGAGGAGGCTCAATCCTGGGGAAAAATAGCACCCCGGGCCAAAAAGGTGAGCCTTTATTGTGATGCTACAGTTGCCCTTCCCTTATTAGTTGAAGGCCTTGCCCAACTTTTAAAAAAGGGCCTTAAAAGACCTTTTGTTCCCCGATTTGAAATGGAGGAGAATATTGAATTCAGAGAATGAAATGCGATCTTCACCTGAAAATCCTTATATTTTAAGTTTTGCCGATCTTCCTCCCCATCTCAGGGACCCGGAAAAATCACTGGTTAGAATTATCCCTGTGCCCTATGAGGCTACGGTGAGTTATAAAGGTGGAACAAAGGAGGCTCCTCTGGCGGTTATTCAAGCCTCAGCAAATCTGGAACTCTGGGATGAGGAGTTATCTACTCAACCCTGCAGGGTTGGAATTAGCACTTTCCCTCCCTTAAAATGCTCATCAGCTGGCCCCAAGGCTACACTAACAAAAATTTACGAATATGTTAAAGAAAACCTCATCCCTGATAGATTTTACGTTTTTATAGGCGGGGAACACAGTATAACTCCAGGAATAGTAAAAGCTTTTAGTGAAAAGTATCCTTCTGTTTCTGTTCTTCAACTTGATGCCCATGCTGACCTTAGAAATAGGTATGAGGGTTCTTTTTACAATCATGCCTGTGTGATGAGGAGGGTAGCCGAATATGTAGTTTCTTTCGCTCAGCTGGGAATACGCAGTTTATCGCAGGAGGAGGCCCTGTATCTCAGGAAAAACAACATCCCACACCAGACATCCCTTCAGATTTTGCAATCGGATAAGTGGAAAGAAATTGTGGATGAGAAGCTTTCTCAGGTTGTTTATCTTACAATTGATCTGGATGTGCTGGATCCTTCCATTATGCCTTCAGTTGGGACACCGGAGCCAGGAGGACTTACCTGGCATAAAATTCTGGAGATTATCCGGTATACCGCCAGCTGCAAAAAAATAGTAGGAGTGGATGTGGTGGAGCTTTCCCCAATTCCAGGAATTGTAGCTCCAGATTTTTTGGTTGCTAAATTGATATACAAAATAATTGGATATAAATTTTTCAAAAATGACCTATAAAAAATTCTTAACCCAGATAAAAAGAAAAAATATAAGTCCCTTTTATCTTTTCGAGGGTGAGGAGAGATACTTAAAAAGAGAGGCTTTGCAAAAATTAAAAGCAGAGCTT
>QMQA01000033.1 GCA_003648845.1 Candidatus Aerophobota bacterium | reverse complement strand
CTCTCATACTGGAGGAAGCTGGCAGGAAAGTGTATGTTTTATTAATTTTTTCCAGGGACCAGTCCCCCCTGGCAGAAAAAATATTTCAGGAGGTAAAAGGAGAAAAAGTAAAATTAAGGGAAGATGTAGCTCCCTCTCATAGACTCAAAAAAATTAGAGAAAAAAAAGAGGAGCTGGAGAAAAAGAAAAGAGAAATCTTAAAAGAAGCAAAAAATCTTGCCCGGGAAAAAATCAAATTAATGACAGTATATGACCACCTGTACGATTTACTTAAGGAAAAAAAAGTTCACTCTGATGCTGGTATGAGCAGATACACCTTTGTCCTTGAAGGATGGATTAAAAAAGAAGAGGTTCCCGTTTTAAAAAACATCCTGAAAGACTTTGCCCGGGTGGAAGCTATAATAAAAAAGCCTACAGACAAAGAAAAATCACAGGCCCCTGTTGCTTTTTCAAACACCAAGATATTCAAACCTTTTGAACTTGTCACTGAACTGTATGGACTTCCTCGATACGTGGAAATAGACCCCACTCCCTTTCTTGCCCCCTTTTTTGCACTTTTTCTGGCGTTTTGTCTCACTGATGGAGGTTACGGGATCCTTCTGGTTTTACTATCCTTTCTAATCCCCAGAAAAATTCAGGTAGGAGAAGGGGGAGGAAAACTTTTCTCCATGCTCTTTATATCAGGGCTTGTAACCATCGTAGTTGGAACAGTCACGGGAGGAATATTTGGGATTGAGCTGCAAAGTCTTCCCGCCTGGCTTGCACCTTTAAAGAAACTGGCCCTTTTTAACCCCATGAAAGAACCAATGATTTTCTTAGCACTTTCTCTTGGGATAGGCATAATACATCTTATTACAGGAATAGCACTGGAGATGGGAGACAACCTCAGGAGAGGAAACATCGGTGCAGCTTTTCTTGATCAGTTTACCTGGATTTTGCTAATTACAGGATTACTACTTGTAGCAGTCCCTTTCGGTAAAGGATTTATCTCCGGAGAAGGTAGTTCTGCTGGTGCCACAGGGGGGATACCCTTAACTTTATCCCCTTCTCAGTTTCTGGTGTTGTGGAAAGGTATGCCTTTTTACTCAAAAGCAGGAGCAATCTTTGCTGTCGGCGGGATAATAACACTTTTTCTCTTTTCAGGTAGAACAAGTAAACACATAGGTAAAAGACTGGCAAAAGGCGCCTACGAAGTATACGGAATAATTCAGATTTTTGCTGATGTTCTTTCCTATTCCCGTCTTTTAGCTCTGGGGCTTGCCACCAGTGTAATAGCTACTGTAGTGAATACAATAGCAGGAATGGCTGGAGGAATACCTGTTCTGGGTCCTGTAGCTGTGGCAGTCATTCTGATATTAGGCCATATAGGGAACCTTTTGATCAACACTCTGTCCGGTTTTATACATACAGCTCGTCTTCAGTTCGTGGAATTTTTCACCAAGGTTTATGAAGGGGGTGGCCGCAAGTTTGAGCCTTTAAGAAGGGAGGGCAAATACACTATAATAAGAGAGGCTTGAGATAAAAGGCAGAAAATTGCTGAAATTTGGGTTTTATCTCCCAACGCGTATTCACTTTGGTCAGGGAATAGTCCAGGAGATAGGAAATATAGCCAAGCTTTATGGAAAGAGAGCTTTTATAGTAACAGAAAAGAAGCTGGTTAAAAAACTGGAAATTTTACAACCTCTTGAAGAAAGACTTAAAAAAGAGAGGATAAGGCCTTTGTTTTTTGACCGGGTTAAACCCAACCCCTCCAGTGAAATAATATATAAGGGGGCAAATCTTTTTAAGGAAGAAAAATGCAACCTGCTAATTGCACTGGGAGGAGGTAGCTGTCTTGACGCTGCTAAGGCTATTGGAATTCTGGCTAAAAATCCGACTCCTTTATCCTTTTATTTTGGAAAAAACAGGATAAAAAAAGATATTCCTCCCCTTATTGCCATTCCAACTACGGCGGGCAGCGGAAGTGAGGTGACTCCCTACGCAGTAATTACCGATACTGAAGGGAAAAATTACCTGAAGAAAGTAATAGCCGACCCTCATCTTTTCCCCAGAGAAGCTTTGATAGATCCTGCCCTCACTATTTCTTTATCCTCCACATTGACCTCAGATACAGCAATAGATGCTCTTTCCCACGCAATAGAAAGCTACCTTTCCAGAAGGTCTTTTCCTTTGAGCGAGACTATTGCTCTTGAGGCAGTACATATAATAGGAAGATATCTTCCCAGGGCACTTACCAATCTCCTGGATATGGAAGCTCGCAGCTACCTTATGTATGCTGCTACATTAGCAGGTCTGGCTATAGCTCAAACCGGGGCTACCCTTCTACATACTATGGGATATCCAATAACATCCAGTTTCGGTCTTCCTCATGGAAGAGTTAATGGTTTCCTTTTGCCCTGGTTCTGGGAATACAGTTTTCCGGGAAATCCCGAAAAGTTCTCCAGAGTTATCACCTGCCTTCTCAAAGATGCAAAGAAATCCTGGATAAAAGATGCAAAGAAAAGTGCCTCCTTTTTAAAAGAATTCCTGCACAGATCAGGACTTCCTGAGACTGCGGGTATTAAAGTAAAGGAGGAGTTTTTGTCTCAATTTGCCCGCAAGATAGCCGAAAGCAAGGAAAAAATTGCTTTAAGTCCAAAGGAACTTACTTTTGAGGAGATTCTTACTATATACAAAAAAGCTTTCCAAAATTAAGTCGGTTATCAGTTAGTTGGTTTGCTGGTTAGTTGGTTATTAGTTCTTAGTTGCTGGTTTAGTGGTTAGGTTCGTTCTCCACTGGAGTTATCTCAAACGAACCAAACGAAAATAACGAATGAAATGAGACAAATGTTGAGCAAAAAATTTTCGGGAAACCGAAGTGAAAGAGGAAAAAACTAATGAGAAGAGATTTTCTGCGTATCCTCTTTATATATATTTTTATCCCTCTTTTTTTTCTTTCCACAGCTTCCTTTGCCCAGAAAATACAGGTAATCCAGGATCAGGATTACTTCCCCCTGGTAAATAAACTTATAAAAGAGGCCAAAAGTTCCATCAGGGTAATAGCATTTGAAATGGGCTATTACCCTCAATACCCCTTATCCCCCAGTAATGTTCTAATCCAGAATCTTATCAATGCTGAAAAAACAGGCGTTGATGTAAAGGTAATTCTGGAGGTAAGTAACTGGAATGATAGGATAACAAAGAAGAATAAATTTGCCGGAAAAATTCTCTCAGAAGGTGGTGTGGAAGTGAGGTACGACTCTCCTCTGGTAACCACTCATGCCAAACTGGTAATAATAGATTCATCTTTTGCCATTCTGGGAAGTACCAACTGGACCTATTACTCTCTCACTCAGAATAAAGAGCTTTCTTTATTTGTTGAGCTACCCTCTGTTGTGAGTGAACTTGAGGATTACTTTAACAGGTTATGGGAAGAGAGCACATCCTCTTACTAAAAATCCTTTTATCACCTTCAGATACTTACCTAAGAACACACTACTTTTAGAATAAGAGGGAGAGCTCTGGGTATCCTTAAGTAAAACCTTTCTGGCAAGCAGGTTTAGTTGATAGTTTTTAGTTCTTGGTTGCCGGTTAAAAAAATCCTTTATTTAAAATTAGAATCCTTCAATCGACTATGAACCAAAACTGAGAACCATCTATAAGGTTGTTTTCCACAGAATACCCGAAGAGCCCTCACAAAGACTTTACAAATCCCCTGCTTGACAGTAAAAGAGGCTCTGCTATTTTAATTAGGGTAAAAATGACCAAAAATTTACATATTCACAGTGTAACAGAAATCACCGCCTATATAAAAGGAACTCTGGAGGAAGACGTAAGGCTCCAGGATGTGCTAATTAAGGGGGAGATCTCAGATTATCGCCCTCCAACCAAGCACCTTTATTTTTCTCTTAAAGATAGTGGAGCAATTCTTCCCTGTGTAATGTTCGAAGATAAAATGCAAAATTTGAAGTTCGATCTCAAAAATGGTCTGGAGGTAATAGCAAGGGGAAGTATAGGTGTTTATTCTCCGCGGGGTAGATATCAGCTATATGTAACTGAACTTTTTCCTATGGGAAGAGGACTGCTTTATCTTGCCTATGAAAAATTAAAGAAAGAATTAATGGAAAAAGGATATTTTGACCCTGCACGTAAAACTCCTTTGCCCTTCTTACCTCAGCGAATTGGTATAGTCACCTCCCCCAAGGGAGCTGCTATCAAAGACATCCTTAAGGTACTTGATGAAAGATTTCCTAATCTGGATATAACCATCTCACCCTGTCGAGTTCAGGGAGAAGAAGCTCCGGAAGAGATAGCCCGGGCAATTGAAAATCTAAATCAATACGGGAAAATAGACGTAATAATTGTAGGAAGAGGGGGAGGTTCGATAGAGGACCTTTTCGCCTTTAATGATAAATTAGTAGCCGATGCTATTTACAACTCCCGTATCCCCATAATCTCTGCTGTAGGACATGAAATTGATCAAACCATAGCAGATCTTGTAGCCGATGAGAGAGCTCCCACTCCCTCCGCTGCTGCTCAACAGGTGGTACCTCGAAAGGATGAACTTTTGCTCCGATTATCAGAGAAAAAGGGGAAACTCAAGTCTCTCATAATGAGGAAAAAAGAAATTATGGAAAAAGAAATTGTTAAATTCCAGAAACTGCTTCAGGCAAGACATCCTCGAAAATCTGTTCTGGAGTTAAAACAGAGAATAGATGAGTATCGCAGAAGAACCTGTGATTATCTGAAAGCTCTCATCCAGCATAAAAGAAATTTCTTTTTGCGCTTAACACAGGACTTTGTCCAGCACTCCCCCCATTATCAGCTAAGTTTATCAAAAGAAAAGATGAAAACAACAACGGAAAAGTTAAAACAATCCATTCTGAGAGATATTGAGAAAAAAAATAACACATTGACGCACCTTACAAATAAACTCAAAGCTTTATCACCTTATTCTGTACTTAAAAGAGGATATAGCATCTGCCTTAGTCTACCGGAGTTAAAAATAATAACAGAGCACTCCCAGGTCAAAAAAGGCGATAAAGTAAAAATTAGATTGTACAAAGGGCATCTTCACAGCCAGATTTATAAAATAGAGGAGAAGTAATTATGAATTTTGAAGAAGCTATGCAAAAATTAGAAAAAATAACTCAAGACCTCGAGGAGGGAAACCTTCCTCTTGAGGAATCCTTAAAAAAATTTGAGGAAGGGATGAGACTGGTAAATTTCTGTGAAAAAAAACTGGAAGAAGTGGAAAAAAGAATAAAGATTTTAATAAAAGAGGAGGATAAACTTAGACTGGAATCCTGGCAACCTGTGGAGGAGAAAGAAGAGAATAAATCGGATAATGAAGTATAGTATAAACCTACTTTTAAACAGCAAACTACTCTGGTCTGTGGCATCAGCATGGGTTCTGGCACAGGGGCTCAAGGTAATTACCTCATTTTTGAAAGAAAAAAAGCTGAAGTTGCATCGATTTATTGAACCTGGAGGAATGCCTTCTTCTCATGCAGCCATGGTAATAGCCCTTCTTACCGGAGTAGGAATAAAAGAAGGTGTTCCCTCCACACTTTTTATCGTAACTTTAATTTTCTCTATGGCCATAATTTACGAGGCTATAGGAGTACGCAGAGCAGTGGGAGAACAGGCGGAGGTACTGAACCAGATTATAAATAAACTACCGGGTGCAAAGAAAATCAAACTCCAGAATAAAGAGGGGAGGAAATATCTAAAAGAAATTCTCGGCCACAGTCCTCTGGAAGTCCTGGTAGGTTCAATTATTGGTCTGGTAATGGCCCTTATATGGTTGAGATAGATGATTGAGAGGGTAGGAATAACTTTTAACCCCGGTAAAAAGGATATACTGGAGAAGGTGGAATCTATAGTCAGATGGCTGAAGAAAAGAGGGGTAAAGGTTTTTGTCCCTGAGGAGAGTAAGGTAAGCGGCTATCTGGCAAGAATGCTCATTCCTGTTGAGGAAATAAAAAAAACAGCCCAGCTCATCGTTTCCCTGGGAGGAGATGGAACCTTATGTAAATCTGCCCGGGAATTTTCACCAGCAGGAGTGCCTATACTGGGAATTAATTTAGGTGGATTGGGTTTTTTAACCGAGGTTCCCATAAATAAATTTGAAGAGGGTCTGAAAAAAACTTTATCCGGAAACTGCACCGTAGAGCATCGACTGATGTTGCAGACACGGATAATCGGTAAAAACTTCAAAAGTCAAAACTTTATAGCTCTAAATGATGTTGTGATAAGCAAAAGTTTTGTACCCCGAATAGTTTCTTTAAAAACCTTTGTTTCCGGGGAGTTTGTAACCACCTATTCAGCTGATGGCCTTATAGTTTCTACTCCCACCGGCTCCACTGCTTATTCTCTTTCTGCTGGTGGCCCGGTTGTCCATCCCTCTCTTAAGGTGATAATTCTGTCCCCCATATGTGCCCATACTCTGGCTGTAAGACCTCTTATTGTCTCAGAGGAGGAGATAATAAGGATAGTTCCCGAGAGTCCCGCAGAAGATATTTTTATCACCATAGATGGTCAGGAAGCCCATCCTGTAAGGAAACAAGGTGAGGTTGAGATAGAGAAAAGTCCTTACCAGGCCAGACTTATAAGACTTAAGGAAAGGTCCTTTTTCGAAGTGCTCCAGACAAAGCTGAGATGGAGCGGGGTAACATATAAATAAAACCAAAAAAGCAGGATGAAGCAGATTTTTATTTTAGCCCAAAAATCCCTTCGTAAATCCTTGAGGAATAAAATTTTCATTGTTTTTTTTTCTGTTTGCTGTAATGATTGTTTTCCTGTCCATTTTATTCAGCCTCCTAACATTTACAGCTGAGGTAAAAATTATCAAGGATGTAGGACTTGCTGGAATCTCTATTTTTAGCTCTTTAATAGCTATTTTTTTGTCAGGAGAAGCTGTAGTAGGAGAGGTTGAGAAAAAAACCATCTACATCTTGCTTTCAAAACCAGCAGATAGAGCAGGTTTCATTGTTGGCAGCTGGCTGGGAATAATCCTGACTGCAGGTGTTGCTATTCTTATAAATGGAGCTGTCCTTGTTTTTTTGATTTATTTAAGACAAAACTTCGTTGAACCGGGGATCTTTCTGGCAATTTCTTTTATGGAGCTGGAAATTATCATTATAACTTCCATAGGTATCCTGTTTTCCTCTTTTTCATCATCAGCTTTAACCGGAACACTTCTCTGTCTCTTTGTCTACCTACTGGGACATCTGAACCCCCAGCTTTACCTTCTGACAAAACTGGTGGATAGGAGAATAATAAAGGGATTTATCAGCCTTATCTGCTGGATTCTCCCAAATCTTGAGTATTTTAACCTGAGAGAGAAGGTGGTGAAAGGGTATCCTCTTCCTGATGTAATATATATTGGAAGGTTGCTCCTTTATACTTTCTTTTACAGCGCAATATGTC
The DNA here is from genome assembly GCA_003648845.1 of Candidatus Aerophobota bacterium. The sequence goes on along the minus strand of QMQA01000033.1, from coordinate 1,368 downwards.
TTGTTATTGCCCATCTTCTCTTTCAGAGAAAAGAGCTATAATTTAGACGTTCAAAGCCCAGCGCAGAACGTCGAACGCATTCTCCTAACCAACGAACCGGTCAACATTTAAAATTTTCCTGCAATGCTGTTCAAAGATATATCTGAAGTGAAGATTGGAGCGAGGGGAAAACCCCATCACCTTCTCCCATACATCAGGACTTTCCATGCAAAGGTAACAGAAAACATCCGGCGCTTTGTCTTTGATTAAAGAATAAACTTTTTTAAAAAGCTTTATCCTTAAAGGCTTTATGTAGCGCAACTTCCCATCGAAACCTCGAACCATCTCCTCATAAATTATCCTGGTACGGGGGAATCTTTGTTGAATTATCTTTTTAAGAGAAGGGGGGAAACGCAATGCACCCAGGGATATCCAGAAGATCCTTGAGGAGTCAATTAAGCTAAAAAGAGCTTCAACTGTTCTCTCATACTCACCCTCCCATCCGGGATACCATATCAGAGGATCAAAGTGAAAACCCAGCATAAAACCTTTTTCCTGAACTTTAACCGCAGCTTTTAGCCTTCTTTCCAGAGAAGCAGTAAGGTATTCCTCTTCAGAGATAAGTGTTTGAGGATTTAAAGACCAGGACAAAACTATATTTTTTGAGGAGGGAAGTTGCAAAACCCCATCAATTTCGTCAGTCTTGGTCTTAAATTCAAATACCGTATTTTTTTTCTTTCTAAAGTAAGAGATAAAGAAAGAGGAGAAGTTAGCCAGATAATCAAGAGCCAGACTATCAGTAAGCTCCCCATTGCCTATTCTGATAAAGCTTCCTTTATATTTTTCTAAGAATCTGTTCAACTCATCTATTAAGTCATCAAAATTAACATACACAATGAGGGGAGATGGTCCGAGATAATCCTGAAGAATACAATAAGTACAATCAAGAGGGCAGCCTACAGGTTGGTTGATCACAGTATAACCACAACACAGATACCCTTTTCCTGTACCAGGACAGGGTTTCACAAATTTACCGGAGAATCGGGTTAAAAAAAGGAAACTTTTACCTTCCCTAAAAGGGGGTTTTTTTATTTCCGGGAGAAAAGTTTCCTGAACTTCCGCCTCACCCACTCTGGCTATTATTTGCTTTACCAGAGGATGGGTTTTTACTTCCCTGTCCACCCATATCTTTTTTATCTGGTAATCCCTCATAATAAACTCTAAGAAACTGAGAAATTAAATCTAAGTTGACTTTATCCAGTAAATCCTCAACCACTTTTCCAACATCGTCCGGATGTCTGATATTAAAAGATAATTTCACTTCTCCTTCCAGATTTGGGTCCCAGTTAATCTTCAAATCTGTTTTAAAGCGGAGTCTCTTTTTTAGCT
>QMQA01000032.1 GCA_003648845.1 Candidatus Aerophobota bacterium | reverse complement strand
CTGTGGTATATGGGGAAGGGGATATCACTTTTCCTCTTCTTGTAAAAAAACTCCTCGAGAAGGATAACTGGAAGGACATTAAGGGGATTGGCTACAGAGAAGAAGATAAAATCAGAATAAACCCTCCTCAACCTCTGGTAGAAAACCTTGATAATTTACCTTTTCCTGCAAGAGATACTCTTCCTCTTGTTTTAAGGTGGGGAAGAAATGCTATGGCCATTACCAGCAAGGGTTGTTACGGAAGGTGCATCTTCTGCGGTCCACGAGCTTTTTACCAGAGGTCTCCTGGCAGGAAATGGAGAGGAAGGAGCGCAGAAAATATTGTGGAGGAGCTTAAACTTTTGCATAAAAACTGGGGGGTAGAGACTGTTGATTTTCTGGATGATAACTTCTTTGGGCCAGGAGAAAAAGGTAGAGAGAGAGTAGAAGATATTGCAAGGAGTATAATAAAGGAAAATCTTCCTCTTAGATTCAGTATTGAATGTAGGGTGGATAATGTAGAAAAAGAGCTTTTTTCCCTATTGAAAAAAGCAGGTCTTTATGAAGTGAGATTGGGGGTTGAATCAGGTGTTCAGAAAATACTGGACAGATATCAAAAAGATACAGATGTGGAGGATAACAGAAAAGCTATCAGGATTTTAAAGAATTTAGATATAGATTGCCGCATTGGATTTATCCCTGCTGATCCCTGGATGAGCTTTGAAGATTTTCTGGAAAATGGACAGTTCCTGCATGAGATGGGAAGCCCTACAGCTTTTAACATCACCCGTCTTTCTGTAGTTGCCGGAACTCCTCTTGAGGAAATTCTCAGAAAAGAGGGAAAACTCATCGAGAGGTCATTTTATGATTTTGACTATCATTTTTCCGATAAGAGAGTAAAAATTTTATACAGCATATACCGGGCGATACAGATTACCCAAAACCTTTATCATCGCTTTATCAGCAGAATAGATATAAGCTTACGGGATTTGAAATATTACTTGAGAAGAAAAAAATTCACACCTCCCAGCATCTCTGTCTCTCAATAATATGGACCACCCTCCATCCTTTTTCTTTCAATTTTTCTCCTATAAAGCGGCGATGACATTTCCAGGGAAGTTTCTCTGCACATACCAGAGCCGAATTTGCTTTAATAGATATTTTTTCCAGGTTTTCTATCCCTTTTTTAAAAAGTTCACTCCGCGTATATTCTTCATAACCACCTTTTCTATATCCTCCGAGTTCCCTGCCAAGGTAAAAATAGCGAATATTTTTTTCTTTAAGGAATTTTTGTAAATTTTCCTTTTTGAAATGTTCCCACTTGCTGGTGGGGAATCTACGAACATCAATTACAGCTTTAATATTATAGAGCTTTAAAAGTTCTATAAACTCATCCTGTGTTCTGTTGCTTGTTCCAAGAGTATAGACTTTCTTAGATTTAATACTCATCACTTAAAAGATGGATATTACCCGCCCTTACATTCTTTAATCCTTCCTTTTTGCAAACTTCAAGACATCTTCTGACATGATTTTTGGAGGTTGTTGGTAGATCATGCATGTAAAATTGAGGATAAAAGGCGAGTAATGCATAGGGGATCTCCGGGTTAAGAGAGGTTATAAAACGGGCAATTCCTCTTACCTCTTCCTCATCAACATAGCCTGGCACAAGAAGGGTACTGGCTATAAGAAAAGGAGGCTGGGGTCTTTTATCCGTAAAAGAGGAAAGATATTTAAAATTTTCCAGAGTTCTTTTGTTGCTTACACCACAAAGGGCAAGATTAACCTCCTCATTCCAGGCCTTAAGGTCGAACTTAATGCATCCTCCAGACTCAAGAGAAATTTTTGCCATCTCATCAAGAAATTTTTCTGATAAACTTCCGTTTGTTTCCCAGCAAATACGCAATATCTGATCTTTTCTTTTTTCTCTGGCACCTCGTGCTACTCTCAAGGAATGATCGATCTGGCAGGAAGGGTCTCCACCAAAAAAACAAATACAGGAGGTGCGGGCATCAACAGCATCTATAAGTTCTTCAGGGGATATGCTCTGCCGGGCAAAGATGTCCTCTCTCCAGTGCCAGTTCTGACAGAAAAGGCAGTTAAATGAACATCCATAATAAAAAACTGCAAGATTTTTGTACCCGTATTCCGGTCCTTTAGTATGAGAAAAGCTGGGATATCCTGCGCCAGATCCTCCTGCACATACCCAATCTGCTACACAATTTGTGGGAAGGTTGTCATAATACCAGCTAAGATAGCCTTTTGAAGAAGATGCTCCTTTTAATCTCCCCTCTTCATTTTTCCTTAATCCACAGAAGCTCTTTTCTCCGGAAGAAATCCTGCAACTGTTGACACAGAAGTGGCAGGGAATACCCTGGTTGTCACGGGGGGATTTCGGAGGAAGATTAAAGTCTTCTCTTGTTTTCTCATGAGCTTTGTTTATAAAGACTTTAGCTTTCTCAAAATTCTCTCTTATGCATTCTCCGCATACTCCTAATGTTGAAGAAATTAAAAAAGATTCTTTCCCGCAGACAAGACATTTTACTTTTTTAAATTTTGTGACCATCTACGGTAATCTTTTAACTTCCAGCTAACATTAGCTTTTTCTTTTCCCATAGCAAGATCAGGTATACCACAGCGAGCTGATGTACAAGAAAGGCAGTTGCCCTTGCAATCTGTTGCCGGATAAAATTTATTATTTTTTCTTATATAGATGGGAATATCTATTCCCTCGCAGTTAGTGGAGCTCATAAATTCCCTGTTCAGGCCCCGAACTTCTCCATCAATCACTTCATATTCCATGCAAAGAGCAAAGGTGAGGTTTTTTCTCTCACAGATATTGCGCAACCTGTCAAATATTTTCTTTCTGTAATCAATATCAGCATGCAGGTAACCATCTATATTTTCCCTGTAGAGCTTCTGGTAGCTCCACCTGCATCCCGTACCAAATTTTTTATCTATGTTACTTAGAATATAATCAGATATTTTAAGAGGGATATCAAGACAGCTTGCCACTATATGTGTACATCCTGCCTCTTTTGCTCTTTTTATAATCTCCTCCATCTGTCTTGGCTCATCGGTTATATAAGGGAAAACAGGATCTATGCGGCATACAGAAAACATCCCGTTTTCTGATAAAAGCTGGATATTTTCAAAAAGTTCACTGGTCGTTGCACCACCTGGAACAAGAATTTTCCTTAAATTTTCCTGAGGGGTAAGTATGGATACTTGCCCAAAACAGTGAGGGTGATTTTTCATAATTTCAATAGCTTCTGCTGGAATTTTGGCTTTGGTTATAAATTCTATAGGGATATTTCTTTCCACAAATACCTGAATAATTTTTTCAGATAATCGATACAGACTGTTGAGAGGCTGAAAAGGGTCAGTTACTGGAGATAAATACCCGCAGGATGCAACATCAATGGAATCAAGTTGCTCAGCAACAGTTTTATCAAAATCTTTAGCCACCACAATTATCCCTTTTTCCTTAAAAAGTTGAAAATGCCCAGGAAAAGAAAGGCTGTAACAGAAAAAACAGCCTATTCCACATCCATTGTAAGGATTAATAAGCAGACGCTCTGCTGTGCATTCCCTTTTTCCTGGCCACCATCCGTGGAGTTGTTTTTTTGTAGGGACAAGAATATGGGGTTGAGGCTGCTTTATTACCTCATATTCTTTCTTGTTTATCTTTATCAAAGCCATCTTTAATCCTTAATACGTAAAGGTCAAAGCCATCTTTAACTTCTTTTACTTTGCCCTGGAAAATATCACCCTCAGAATAGTATCCGGCAAAAAAGATTTTCCCGTCAATTTCCGGGGCCTGAAAAAAGGTGTGTCCTTCTCCTTCTTTTAATCTTGAATTGGCAAAATCTACCATTACTGGATAAGTTTTACCTATCCTTTTCAGATTTTTTTCCACAGTTATTAATTTTTGTACCTTTAAGATGATTTCCTTTCTCTTTTCCTTAACCTGAGATGGAACCTGATGAGGTAGGGAAAAGGCAGGAGTGTATTTTTCTCTTGAATAAGTAAAAACTCCCACCCAGTCAAATTGCAATCTTTCTACATCTTTTAAAAGCTTTTCAAAATGATGCTCTTTTTCTCCAGGAAAACCAACCATTAAACTGGTGCGAACAGCAACTTCAGGAAAAGCCTCTCTCACTTTATCTATTATCCTTAAAGATACCTCAAAGGGAGGGCGCTTCATTAATTTGAGAATCTCATCATGGGTGTGCTGAAGAGGTATGTCAAGGTATCTACATATTTTTGAGGAGTTTTTCATTACCTGGATTAACCCAAAGTCAAAGTGAAGAGGATGAAGGTAAAGAAGTCTTATCCATTCTATACCCTTAATTTTTTCCAGTTTTTCAAGCAAAAGCAAAAGATAGGATTTCTCACCTCTATCCTGGCCGTAAAAAGTAGTATCCTGAGCAGTTAAAATTAGCTCCTTAACTCCCATTCTAACAAGATTTTCAGCTTCTTTTACCACATCATTTACCTCCCTACTTCTGAAATTTCCTCTCAACCGTGGAATGAGGCAATAAGAACACCTGTTGGAACACCCTTCGGCTATTTTAAGATAGGCATACCCGGGGGGAGTAGAAACTAATCTGGGAAAATTGGAATTATAAATAAATCTTGGCTCGGATACAGAAAATATGCGTTCTTCCTTAACAAAAATATCTTCTACGATTTTATCTATCATGTAAAAATCGGATGTTCCAAGAAGAGCATTTATCTGAGGAAATTTAAAAAATAACTTTCTTTTTTCCAGCTGGGGCAAACACCCACACACGATTAACCTCTGGTGAGGAGACTTTTGCCCTGATATTTTAGAGATGAAATCATAACTTTCCTTTCTCGCAGCATTAATGAAGCTACAGGTATTTATGATTATAATATCAGCAAGTTGCCAGGAAGATGTTAAGGTATACCCTTCCTCTCCCAGCTTTCCCAGGATAAGTTCACTATCAACAAGATTTTTTGGGCAACCTAAGGAAATAACGCTTACCATAATGTTTTTTTTACTTTTTACCTTATTCTGCATACTCATCAAGGTTTATCTCCATCCCGTCACTGGCTGCAATGACTTCTGTCCCCAATTTTTTCTGGAGGTTTTGAGCTACCTCCCAGGGTTTTTTCTGGAGCATGGTCATCCCGAAATGGGTTAAAATAGCAAGTTTTGGTTTGTTGAAATTTATTATCTTCTCGGCATCTTCCAGGCTTAGATGGTCAACATCTTCTCTCGGTTTAAATCTTACCACATTAATGATAATAATTTTTCCCGGATAGTGTCTCTCTAATCCTTCAAAGTAACGAGTATCAGTTATAAGAGAAACGGAGAGCCCTTTAAAGTTTATATTTAAACCATAAGTTTCCACTCCATGTTCATGTCTTACAGGTGTTGTAAAGGAGATATCCTTTAAACTGTAGGTGGTCTTTTCTTTAAGAATTTCTATCCTTTCCGGGAAGTCCCGAAGATAATGAAATATCACTGCATCTTCTCCTTCCAGGGCATCTTGAGGAACAAATAAAGCCCCTCTTTTTTTAAATCCTCCTTCTGTCATTGCCTCTATCATTACGTTTATATCTCCTGAGTGATCAAGATGCTTATGGGTGAGAATTATTGCATCCAGTTTTGTGGGATCAAGTCGAGGTCTGGATCTGGCACACCTCACAAGAGAGCCGGGTCCGGGATCTATTAAAATGTTGGTGTCGTTTAAACTGAACCACATCCCACCCGATGATCTGAGCTGCCTTATCATAACCACCCTTGCACCAGCAGTTCCCAGAAATTTTATCTTCCCCAATTTGCCTTCCTGTTCAACAAAAGACTTAGTAAAAATATAAAACAAATACCCCAAAGGTCAACAATCCTCAGTCTGCAAAGAAAATCTGTGGTTTTTCTTTTGAAGAGTGTGGGGTGAGGAAGGAGACAAGAAAAACAAGGAAAGTTCCTATGACCACACTCACTATCGAGGAGTCCCATCCCAGGTATCTGTCAGGAATCCCGGGAATAAATTTGCTTGCCATATAAAAACCCTCTGAGATAGCAAGTGCTGTTATCACTCCAGTGTTGGTAACTCTTTTCCAGTAAAGAGAGATTAAAAGAACGGGGGTGAGCTGGGCAAATCCTCCAAAAGCTACAAGACCTATACTTACAAGACTTCCTGGTTGAAGAAGACTGGCAAGATAAGCCAGAATAGCAAAAATAGCCACCGCCAACCTTCCTATCCGGTCTTCTTTTTTACTGCTGGCTTTGGGATTCAAAGCTTTTTTGTATATGTCGCGGGTAAGATAGCTGCTGGCTGATAAGAGCATGGAGTCCGAGGAAGACATCATTGCAGCCATTGCTCCAGAAATGATGATAGCAGAAAACCAGAAAGGTGTGTACCTATCCAGCATTACTGAAAGAACCATATCTGCTTTTTTCAGTCCAGGTACATCTCCTGCTCCCCAGGCTCCAATGAGGAAAGGTGGTAAGAATAACAAAAGACAGAGAAAAGGCCAGAGAACAAAAGATCTGTGAAGAGTCTTTTCCGATTTGCCGGTAAAAAATCTCTGATTAATCTGGGGAAAGCAGATAACCCCCAGGGCTACACTGATAGCAGCTGACCATATCATCTGAGGTGTCCATGGTTGACCCAGGGTAAATACTCTTTTTGCCTGGGATAGAACTTTTGAAGCAGCAGTCTCTGGACCACCAATAGCCCTCCCGATAAATATAAGGGCAAGCCACACACATACAATCATAAAAAGACCCTGAAAGGTGTCCGTCCAGGCTACCCCCCTCATCCCCCCTAAGACCACGTAGATAAGCATAAATAAAGTGATGAGCGCTGCTCCCACAGGATAAGAGATGAGTCCATGGGTAAGGCCGGCCAGGGCATATCCAGCTCCCATCTGCTGAAGCATTATATAAGGAAGGAGCCAGAAAAGGGAAACTACAGAAATGGTCATTCTTAAAAAGGAGGAGCCAAACCTGTCCTCCAGCATCTCTCCCAGAGTTATATAATGATACCTCTGTCCTAATTTCCATTGTTTGCTACCTATAAGGTACCAGAAAACAGGCACCAAAAATCCATCCATTATTCCCATCACCAGCAGCCATTCCATTCCAGTAGAATAAACCTGTCCTGCTCCACCGAAAAAGGTAAAAGCCGACATAAGGGTAGCAAACATGGTGAGCAAAAGCACAAAGGTTCCCAGACTCCTGCTGGCAAGAAAGTAATCTTCGGGTTCTCTCTTTGTAAAACGATAACCCCTTAAGCCAATAAGAAGGGTTATTGCCATGAATATTAATATAATGACAAACTGGATAATCTCTTCGTTCATTTATTGCTTTTTTGTTTGCCCCAGTAAGTTTTTACAAATAACCAGAAAAGAAAAATCAAAAAAAGGAGCCAGCCAATATGATACCAGACCCATACCGGAATCCCTATAAAACAGGAGGATGATCCCCAGAAAAACCAGGGTATACCCATTACCATGGTGATAAAGAATACCACTATCCACAAGATTTTAATCTTTATTCTGGTCACTGGCATTCAGCTACCCGGGATTTAAATTTTTCCTCTTCGCTGTATATACATCCGCAATACTGCTGATGGTAAAGTCCCATGCTTTTTGAAAGTTCTCTACTTTCCCTCCAGCCTTTTCTGAAAGATTTAAGGTAAGGTTTAACCCTGAATTCTTCTCCCACACTTTTTGCCACATCTTTAATTAAATTCTGGTTCTGGTGGGGAGAAGCAATAAGAGTTGACCCGAAGTAATCGAATCTCCCCCTTCTGGCAAATATCGCTGCCTTTTTAAATCTCAAATAATAGCAAATTCTGCAGCGATAAGATTCTCTATAAACTACCTCCCGCAGAAACTCCTTCAGCTCATATTTATCCTCGTAAATTACACGTATACCTGTTTTTTGAGCCCATTTTCTAACCGCTTCAAGCCTTTTTTGATATTCTTCGAAGGGATGGATATTTGGGTTATACCAGAGCCCCATTACCTCATCAAATTCTTCTCTCAAGCGGGGAAAACAAAAAACAGCACAGGGAGCACAACAGATATGGACCAGGATCTTCATCTTGAATGAAAACCCCCTTTCATTATTCTTTCCCCTTAAAGGGTTTACGGAAAGCATCCCGCATAAGCCTGCTCTGGCGTTCATAAGCAAGATGCGGGTCAGAAGGGTTGGTTAGCAAAGATATCTCCTGCGTTAAAAGTCTTGCCAGATGCATTACATAAGAGGAGCGATTTTTGGAAGCCTCCTTATATACAGGATGATCCCTGTTTATATGTATCACCGTCCCCTGAGTGAAACACTCCGGGCCATCCTCCCCAAAATGGTCAATCACACAGGTTACTCCAAATCTTGTTGCTTTAAGCTCCCTGACAAGGGCAGTAGTGGTGAGTGGTTTTATACTGGGTTTTTTCCTTTTCTTCTGGGGTTTTTTCTTTTCACCTCCTCTCTCTATCTCATCTATCCTTTCTCCCTCTTCAATTGACTCAGCCTGACCACTCATTTGCTCCTCTTTTTCCTTTTCTCCAGAAATTTCAATTTTTTTCCTCAAAACGCCGCTTTCCTCTCCTTCCTCCTCCCCTATAGGGGTCAGGTTAAGAGGGCAGAGTTCCGGGTTGTGGATTAGAGCATCCTCTACTCTTCGCATGGCTTCCTTTAATCTGCGATTTACCTTACGATTCTGTTTTTCATCAGATAGAATTTTTATCTCTTCCTTTACTCTTGCCACCACATTCCTCATCGCTTCCCGAAAGGCCCTGTACTCAGGAGAATCAACAATAAATCCGGTACGATCACTTGTTATGGGAAGAAAATCCGCGTTCACCACTCCATAGATTTTTTTGGCTAT
>QMQA01000031.1 GCA_003648845.1 Candidatus Aerophobota bacterium | reverse complement strand
TAAAGATAAGTGCCCCTTTTGGGATAAGCAAAAGTTATTGTATAATCTGCTTTTACCGCTTCTCCTGCTACCTGTCCTGTATCAGCATCCACACCAGTGGGAAGATCCACCGCTATCTTGATCCCCTTACATCTGTTAATAAAACTAACCATTTCTTTCAAAATACCTCTTGGAGCTCCTTTTGCTCCTGTACCCAAAAGAGCATCAACTAAAAGCATACATTCTTCATTATCCAGCTTTTCCCTTTCAGAGGTAAGATGTGCAGCAGATACAATTTGCCTGATATTAATTCCCATATTGAATGCTATATTTAAATTTACCTGTGCATCCCCTTTTAGTTTTTCTTTAGCACCCACCAGAAAAACCTTAACCTGGTAGCCCCTGTTATAAAGGTGTCTTGCTATAACCAGACCATCACCTCCATTGTTACCGGGACCACAAAAAAGGTATACCTTCCAGTGAGAAGGCCACCTCTCAGTGATAAAATCGGCTACAGCTCTGCCGGCATTTTCCATCAAAACAGTTCCGGGAATGCCAACTTTCTCAATACTTATCCTGTCCAACAGTCGCATCTCCTCTGATGTAAGCAACTTCATGAAAGCTCCTTTTTATACTTATAGAATTTATCCCGGGTTAAGTTAATCTGGAATGATAACTTGGATTGGCTATCCTATGGCTACTGCTTGAGCTAAGGCATACTTTTTGCAGTGAGAAATACTCACCAGCACCCTTTTTACGTTTTTTTCAGTATTATCCAGAACATCGGAAGATAAACTAACCACAGGCTCGCCTTTTTTGCCTGTTAAAATAAGTACCTTATGCCAGCAAGGATTAATCCCCAGAGATTTAAAAATAGCCTCTTTTGCTGCAAATCTTCCTGCCAGGAAAACCGCCTTTTGAAGAAGGTCTTTCTTTGGACTTATTTCCTGGGGAGACAATATCCTTTTTTCAAAATTTGAACCCCATCTTTCCAGGGCCTTTCTGACTCTATCTATCTCTATCACATCTACTCCTACACCTTCTATCTTCATCTTTGCATCAATTTGAGCATCTCTTGAACCGCCTCCTTCATTCCAACCAGAGATGCTCTGGCAATAATAGCATAACCTATACTTAATTCATCTATTTCCTGAATAAGGGCAACTTCACGCACATTTTCGTAATTCAATCCATGACCGGCATTAACTCCCAATTCTAACTTTTTAGCCAGCATTGCCGCTCCTGCTATTTTTTCTACCTCCTCTGAAGCCTCCTGGATACTTTTTGCCTCGGCATATAAACCTGTGTGGATTTCCACAAAATCTGCATTTAGCCTGTGAGCCTTTCTCACACTGTTTGGAGCAGGATTTATAAACAAAGAGACCATGATACCAGCCTCATGCAAAAGGGATATAACCTCAGATAACCGTTCACCAGATCTGGAAAGATCAAGCCCCCCTTCAGTCGTAATCTCCCCTGGTCTTTCAGGAACAATTGTAGCCATATCCGGCCGAACTTTAAGAGCAAATTTTACCACTGACTCGGATAACCCCATCTCCAGATTCAACTTAGTTGTCACGGTTTGCCTTAAAATTTCGACATCTCTTTCTTTTATATGGCGGCGATCTTCTCTCAGATGAACAGTGATACCACTTGCTCCGGCAAGCTCAGCTAAAATGGCTGCGGCAACTGGATCAGGATAGGTGGATTTTCTGGCTTCACGTAAAGTAGCAATATGATCAACATTTACCGACAACTTTAACATTCCTGCCTTTTACCTCCGGTTTTCCAGAAATTTTAATGATGCTCTGGTATCCGGTGGTTTCTGTCTTTTTGAGTTTTATCTTTGCCCCGAAACTTCCAGGAAACTGGAGTCTATGACTTAACTTTCTCTAACCTATCCAGGGCTTCTTTTAGCCTTTCTTCACTCACGGTGAGGGCAACTCTGATGTATCCTTCACCAGAAGGACCAAATCCAACACCTGGAGTAACCACTATTCCACATTTTTCAAGAAGAGTCCGGGCAAAGTCAAAAGATGAGCCATTTTCAGGCACCTTAATCCACAGATAAAAGGTAGCCCGGGGGAGTGAAACTTCCCATCCCAGATCTTTCAACCCCTGCACAAAAAAATCCCTGCGTCTACGGTATATTTCTCTAATCCTAGAAATTAACTCCTCACCCATTCTCAGAGCTTCTTCTCCGGCCTCTTGTACTGCCTGAAATACCCCAGAGTCGATATTGGTCTTAACTCCCTTTAAGGCACCAAGAAGGTCCTTATTGCCTACAGCAAATCCTATTCTCCATCCTGTCATACAGAAACTTTTGGAAAGAGAGTGAAACTCCACTGCTATTTCCTTGGCACCTTCTACCTGGAGTAAACTTGGTGCACGATATCCATCGTAAGAAAGTTCAGAATAGGCAAGATCATGACAGAGAACAATATTATACCTGCGAGCAAATTCTACCGCCTCTCGAAAAAAATCAACATCCACAGTTGCTGCAGTTGGATTATTGGGATAATTAATCCACATGAGCTTGGCCTGCAGGGCAACTTCCGGGTTTATATCCCCCAGAGAAGGCAAAAATCCATTATCCTCCAGAAGGGGCATGTAATAAGGCTGGGCACCGGCAAAAATAACTCCTGCCTGGTATACCGGATAAGCCGGTTCCGGCACCAGAGCCAGATCACCAGGGTCCAGTAAACCAAGACAGATATGAGCTATTCCTTCTTTTGATCCGATCAAAGTCATAACTTCTTTTTCCGGATCAAGAGAAACCCCGAATCGACGCAAATACCACCTCGCAACTTCTTCCCGGAAAGAGAGAAGTCCCTCATAGGGAGGATACCTGTGATTTTGAGGGTCCTTTGCCGCTTTAACTAACCTGTCAATAATAGGAGAGGGAGTTGGAACATCCGGGTCTCCTACTCCTAAATCTATAACATCAACACCTTTTTCTTCAAGCTTTCTTTTAGCCTCATCAAGCTGGGCAAAAAGATAAACAGGTAGTTTTTCCAGACGTTGTGCTTTTTTAAAACCCGAGCTTTCCTTTCTCATTTCTTAATTCCCAGAGCGTCCTGAAGATCATATAAACCGGGCTCTTTATCTGCAATAAACTTTGCCGCAAGCAGGGCACCCCGGGCAAATATCTTGCGGGATTCAGCCCTATGGGTTATCTCCAGCCTTTCTCCTTCACCTGCAAAAATTACGGTATGATCTCCAACTATGCTTCCACCTCTAATTGAATGAATTCCAATCTCATTCCTTTTTCTCCTGCCTACCATTCCTTTTCTTCCATGTACAGCAAGCTGAGACAGATCTTTCCCTTCCACCTCGGCCAGAATTTGGGCAATTCTATAGGCTGTTCCGCTGGGAGCATCCTTTTTTAAATTATGGTGAGCTTCCACTATTTCTTTGTCAAAATCTGGCAAGATTCTGGCTATCTTTTCAACCAGAGCAAAAAGAAGATTTATCCCTCTTCCCATATTTGGAGAAAGAAGGATAGGAATACTGCAGGAGGCCTTTTTTATCTCCTCTATTTCCGAGTTTTTAAATCCGGTTGTTCCAATGACACAGGGAATATGATTTTCTCTGGCAACTCGCACATGTTCCAGAGTTGCCAAGGGAGTTGTAAACTCTATTATTACTGCATCTTTTTTAAGCACATCCTGGAGAGAAGAGGTTACTCTTAATCCTTTGCAAATCTCCACTCCAATCTCAGGGTGTGCAGGTGACTCAACAGCACCAATTAGTTGCCACCCCTTCTCCTTCAGAATCATAGAAACCACTTCCTGACCCATTCTTCCCCGAGCACCACAAACAATTACTTTTATCTCATCCATTGGGCAACATCTCAAACTCTCAAAAAGGGAGGAACCTCTCTGGAAGGGAAATGGTGGAGGTGGAGGGAATCGAACCCTCGTCCAGAGACAAGAAAACCAGAATATCTACACACTTAGCCTGTCTTTTAATTTCCCCGCCTTCTCTCCGACAGGCAGGATAGAAAACGGGTTAGCAAAGTTTGTTTTTTCACCTTACTCTCCTTTGCTAAGAGTAAGGCTATCCCTGTTTTCTCACACCTCAGTCACTTTCCAGGGAAAAAAGTGACCAGGCGTTAGCTGCTTTAAGCAGCTAAAGGCAACGCTTCGTTGGCGCTTAATTTTTCCCGGGTGGTTTTGCAAGGGACCCGGACCTTGGTGTGCAATTCTGACCCTCTTATCTCTGTCGAATCCTCGTCACCCCCGTTTAGCTTAACTAAAATCTACCCCTTTCTTTTATCTCCCTTCTCATTTCTCGCTCTATATCCTTCCTTCTCAACTTTTCCCTTTTCTCGTACTTCCTTTTTCCTCTGGCCAGTCCCAGCTCCACTTTAGCTTTACTTTTCTTAAAGTATATCCGTAATGGCACCAATGTCAACCCCTTTTGAGACAATATACCACTCAGCCTCTTTATCTGGCGCTTGTGAAGAAGAAGCTTCCTGTCTCTTTTAGGATCATATTCCTTAGCTCCTGGAGTGCAGGAAGCTATGTGAAGATTGCAAAGCCATAGTTCTCCATCTTTTATCCGGGCAAAACTATCGGTGAAGCTTACCCTCCCTTCTCGAATGGACTTGACCTCACATCCTTTGAGTACAATTCCTGCCTCTTCCGTCTCAAGAATCTCATACTCGTGAGCTATTTTTTTGTTAACAATCATATAATTTAATTTCTTTTAAATTAAGTGGACCGGCGAGAAAATTTATTTATTAATCCAATAAGGACACCAAGAGTTAAGAAGGCTCCAGGAGGAAGGATCATGATCACCCAGGGATGAAAGTAGTCTCCCAGAATCTGATAACCAAAAACTGAACCAGAGCCAAAAAACTCCCTTATGCTACCAAGAATAACCAGAGCCAGGGTAAATCCCATTCCCATACCCAGAGCATCAGCAATTGAGGGCAGAAGGGGATTTTTGGAGGTGAAAGCCTCCTGTCTTCCCAGAATTATACAATTTACCACAATCAAGGGAACATAAGGTCCCAGAGCTTTGCTTATCTCGGGCACCTTTGCCTTAAACAAAAAATCAATTACCGTTACAAAACTGGCAATAATTATGACAAAAATAGGGATTCTTACCTCTGACGGAACAAATTTCCTGATAGAAGATATCACAATCCCCGAACAAAGCAGAACAAAAATCACAGCTAATCCCATCGAAAAACCATTTATAGCAGAGTTAGTTACCGCCAGAGTGGGACACATACCCAGAAGCTGAAAAAATACGGGATTTTGTCTCCACAATCCTTTCACAAATTCTAAGTAAACTCGATACGACCTCATCTATCCAGCCTTTATTGGATCTGCAACAACTTTGATATAAATTTAACAAAAACAGCCAAAAAGTCAACCCGAAAGAGTGGCAACAATTCTTACCTTACTTTTTCTTCCGGCTAATTTTTTATCATAAAGGTGAAGAAGAAAAAAAGTAAAAGCCAAAAAAGCAGCACCAAGAAGAAAAGAAAAAACTATCCCCTCCATAAACATCTGGCCTATAGCTGCTCCTATAAGGAAGGAAAAAGCAGGAAGTAAAAATAACAAAGTTGTCCCCCTTAAAAGATATCCTCCTTCAATTTCCACCTTAACTTTATCACCTACCCGGGTGGAGGGCATTTTCTCCGCTTCTATATATCTTTCCCCCTTCCCCACCAGCTCACAGAAATCAGCCATGGAACAGCTGCTACAGTTCTTTTTTAACTCCAGTTTTATTCTGGCTATATTTCCCTTAACCTCAACCACTTCTCCTACTTCAATCATAAATTTTTACTCCTGGTTTGTTAAGATTATAAAATTTAGCCATAAAGTCAAACAAATATAAACGATCTAACCAAACCTGACAAACCCGGATCATTCCGTAATAAATGAACTTTCCTATTGACAATATCCTCCTTTTTGATAAATTAGCAAAAGTTTAAAACCTTATTTGAAAAGGAGATAAATAATGCGAAGGTTCAGTCGATGGATACTCCTGTTTGTCGTGGTTCTGATTGCTCTTTCCATCTGGGCTGTATATCCACCGGCAGAAAAAATAAACCTTGGACTTGACCTTAAGGGAGGTATGCACCTTGTATTAGAAGCGGATACAGAAAGAGTTCCTCCGGGCGAAACTGTAAAGGATGTTGTTGATAGAGCTCTGGAGATTATTCGTAACAGAATAGACCAGTTTGGGGTCAGAGAACCCACCATTGCAAGACAGGGACAGACAAGGATTATAGTTGACCTTCCCGGGATAGAGGACCCCCAGAGAGCTATTGACCTTATAGGAAAAACAGCCCTTCTTGAGTTTAAACTGCTTGATGAAAAGGCGGATTTAAAGGAGGCTCTGAGGGGAAATGTTCCTCCTGATGATGAGCTGCTCTACGATTCTGAAGGAAAAGCATATCTTGTGAAAAAAGAGGCACTTTTAACAGGAGCAGCTATAAAAGATGCCCGGGTGGAAATAGGTCAATGGGGACAACCCTATGTAGCTCTTGATTTTACTGCTGAAGGAGGAGAAAAATTTGCTGATATTACCGGAAAACATGTGGGGGAAAGGCTGGCTATAATTCTGGACAATGTAGTAAAATCAGCTCCAGTAATAAAAACTCGCATTACAGGAGGAAAAGCAGTAATAGAAGGAAACTTCAGCATGGAAGAGGCTACCGAGCTGAGGATTGTTTTAAAATCAGGTGCTCTTCCTGTTCCCCTTAATATAATTCAGAATACCACTATTGGCCCTTCCCTGGGCAAAGACTCTATCAGAAAAGGTTTGATTTCTGGATTAATTGGACTTTTTGCCGTCCTCATCTTCATGGGGGTTTATTATAAAAAAGCGGGATTAATTGCCAATGCAGCCCTTATCTTAAATCTTCTCTTCTTGATGGCAGCACTTGCTGCTTTAAAAGCTACCCTTACTCTCCCGGGTATAGCAGGAATAATTCTCACCATTGGAATGAGTATAGATGCAAACGTTATTATTTTTGAGCGGATCCGGGAGGAGCTAAGAAAAGAAAGGGCTCCCCGCTCTGCTGTAGATGTTGGATATAACAGAGCCCTCAGAACAATACTTGATGCCAACATCACTACACTGATTACCGCCCTTATCCTGTTCCAATTTGGTACAGGTCCGGTAAAAGGATTTGCCACTACACTTTCCATAGGTATACTTGCCAGTTTATTTACAGCGGTAGTGGTAACAAGAGCCATATTTAACCTGCTCCTGGAGGAAAGACCCGTACAGAAACTCAGCATATAAAAAGAGGTGAAAATGCAGCTCATAGGTGAAACCAATATAGATTTTATTAAGTGGAGGAGGATAGCTTTTATAATCTCAGGTGCCCTTATCGCTGTCAGCATACTCTCCCTGGTGATAAAAGGAGGACCAAAACTTGGACTTGATTTTACAGGAGGAATTGAGACCCATCTTAAGTTTGAGAAGCCTTTTCAGATAGGTGAGATAAGATCCGCTCTTGTTGGAATTGGCCTTGGAACAGCTGTTATTCAACGCTATGGAAGTGAGAGGGAAAATACTATTCTTATAAGATACCACCTGGAAAAAATTTCGGAACAGATAGCCTCAAATATAATAGATTACCGCAAGAAAAAAGGTGGATTTACCAGTCTGGACCAGTTAAAAGAAATTCCCGGGGTAGAAGAGGTCGGGTATGAAACCTTAACAACTCTCCTCACTATTGACCAGACTCAAACCGACAAAATTAATTTAAACAGGGTCTCAAAAGAAACTCTTACGACAGCTATAAGGAACATTTATTCCCGTCAGATGGCATCAAGAATAAAACAGGCAATAAGAAAAAAATTTGGGGAAAGGAACCCTTTTGAACTTCTCAGTGTGAACTTAATAGGACCAAAGGTAAGCAAAGAACTGCAACGTGATGCCCTTCTGGCTGTCACTTTCGGTTTAATCGGAATGCTGATTTATATTGCATGGAGATTTGAGCTCCGTTTTGCAGTGGGAGCAGTGATAGCCCTCATTCATGATGTGATGATTACCGTGGGGGCACTTTCTCTGGGCAATTTTGAATTTACACTTCCCATTATAGCAGCTCTTCTAACAATTGTTGGTTATTCTTTGAATGACACAATTGTTATTTATGACAGGATCAGAGAAAATATGAAAACTCTCAGAAAGAAAAAAATTCCTCCCAAAAATGTCCTCAATCTAAGTATAAACCAGTCCCTTTCTCGAACTATCATTACTTCCCTGACCACTTTTATCGTGGTTCTGATTCTTTTTCTGTGGGGAGGAGAGCCCCTGCATGGATTTACCTTTTCCCTCCTTGTAGGAGTAATTGTTGGTACCTACTCATCGGTATTTATAGCAACTCCTGTAGTTTACGCCTGGGGTAAAAAAAACACCATTTAGATAAAATAAGATGAGAATTTTAATTACTGCAGGAGGAACAGGAGGACACCTTTACCCGGCAGTTGCCCTCATCCAGAACTTGAAGAAAAAAATCCCGGATCTTTCCATTTTATGGATTGGAGGGAAAAAAGAGTGGGAAGGAAAGATTGTTGAAAAAGAAAAGGTTCAGTTCAGATCCATTGATGCCTTACCTTTTCCAAGACCCATCTCCTTAAAATTGCTAAATTTTATCGTAAAAATGACCATATCCATAATACAGTCTCTGAGATATATCCTCAGCTTTAAACCAGAGCTGGTGGTGGGAATGGGCAGTTTTCATTCCTATCCGGTAGTTCTCTCGGCTTTTCTTCTGGGTAAACCTGTGGTAATCTGCGAACAGAATCTTTATCCTTCCCTTACCAACAGAATGCTTCTGCCTTTTGCCTCCAGAATAGCTCTGAGTTTTCCCGAAAGCATAAAATATCTCCCTGCCTGGGGTAAAAAAAAAGCAGTTGTAACCGGCAATCCGGTAAGAGAAAGAATCATAAATGCTTCCAGAAGGGAGGCTATCAGGAGTCTAAATCTGGAGGAAGGGAAATTTACCCTTCTTTTTCTGGGAGGCAGTCAGGGAGCTCATTATTTAAACAAGGTAGCAGT
>QMQA01000030.1 GCA_003648845.1 Candidatus Aerophobota bacterium | reverse complement strand
TTCTTCTAAATTTCTCTCTAATTATCTTTCTTTATCTCACACACAATAGAAAAAAATAGAATCTCTGAATAAATCATTTCATGCTAAAGTGGAGAAGATAAGAGCTAAGCTTGCCAGAAAAAGAGCCGAATTAAGTGAACTGCTGGAAGAAACTTCCCCAGACCAGGAAAAAATTAAAGTCAAAATAAACGAAATTGCTTCTCTGCAAGTACAGCTCCAAAGAGAGACGATAAACCATTTAGAAAGGATAAGAGCAGTGTTAACTCCAGAACAACGGGCAAAATTTTTCTCTCTTATAAGAAAAAGGTTACATCCTAAAGGACCGTGGAGAGGTAGATGAAGATTAATTTTTTAAAAATATAGGTGAGAGGAGGTGAAAAAATAATGAATAAAGTAAAGAAAATAGCCCTTGGAACACTAATAGCTCTACTGCTCCTTGGAGGTATTGGAACAGCATTTGCGTGGGTACCTCGTGGCAAAGGAGTTTTACCTCCAGTTTGCGGAATAGCTCCTGCATATTCTTTTGCCGCAGAGTTGAATCTTTCAGAGGCCCAGATAGAAAAACTGCAGAATCTGAGACTGAAATACCAGAAAGAGACGCTGAAGCTGAGGAACACTCTTCAGACAAAACGACTGGAACTTCAAGCTCTTCTTGCATCAAAGGACGTAGACGAGGAGAAAATTAATTCAATAGTGGAAGAGATAGGTAAACTGAGCATAGATATCTGGAAAAAGACTATCCATTATCAGCTTAAGATGAGAAAGACGCTCACTCAGGAGCAGTGGGATAAACTACTCTCCTATCGCTATCTTGGCGGTAGAGGAGGTAGAGGGCACTGGTGGAGACCTTTACCCTGATCAGGCTTAACCACTAACCAACTTTAACCGGGGAGGTCAAGGAGGTGACACACTTGCCTCCCCACTTTACCCCCGGAAAAAGCAGCTAACTCTACCTCCCCTTTCCAACTTCATTGTAGATATATTTGTAAAAAATGTCAAAAACCAAAGAAGGTCCATTGCATATTCTCAAAAAATGTAATTTTTTTGAGCTCATTCCCAAACCAGGAAGCCAGCAAGGCAACTACCAATAATGTGAGAAGGAGGAGAGAATGAGAAAAACGGCGTTTTTCAGTTTGATAGGGCTTGTTGTCCTTTTTTCTGTTGGTGCTTTCGCCCAGGAAACTCAGCAGGCTAAGATAAAAAAGTTAAGTCTGGAGGAGAGCATAAACATAGCATTAGAGCATAACCTTGATTTCAAGATGGCGCAGTATAATGCGAGCTTGCGGGAGGTAGAATATGAGCAGGCCCGGGCCAACAATCTCCTGCAAACTTCAATTCTCAACCTGAAGAGTGCCGAGTTTGCCTTAAAACAAGCTAAAGATAGTCTGGAAGAAAAACAAAGGCAGGTTATATTAGAAGTCATGGAGACTTATTTTCAGGTGTTAAGAGCAAAGCGTAAGGTTCAAATTGAGAGAATGTCACTGCAGGAGGCCAGAGAAAACCTTGAGATAGTAAAAAACAAATTCTCTCTGGGTGATGCAAGTAAGATAGACCTTTTGCAGGCAGAAATTAACCTCTCTTCAGCTGAGTTCAATCTTAAAAAAGCCGAGCACGAGCTTGAGATGGCCAGGATAGACTTTAATAAGGTTTTAGGGCTTCCTCTTGATAACGAGTTTGAGCTTACAGATACCTTTTCCGCAGAACCTATGGATGTGTCTATTAAAGAAAGTATTGAGAAAGCCTTAAAAAATAGATATGAGGTTAAAAAGGTTCAATATGACCTGGAACTTGCAAAAATCAGGTGGTCCCTTTCTCAAAACAAGTATACTCCTGAGCTTGAGAAAAAAAATGCAAAGATAAGCTTAGAAAATGTTAAACTCAATTTAGAGGAGGTTAGAAGAAAGATTGCCCGGGAAATTCATCAATTATTTCGTAATTTGGAGGAAAAGAGGACAAATATACAAATAACCGAAAGAACGGAAAAGCTTAAACAGGAAACCTACAGTATCGCTCAAAAGCAGTACAGAGCAGGACTTATTGGTGCTACAGATCTTCTTGATGCACAGATTGAACTAACTCAGGCCAAGCTAAAGGCAGTGGATGCTCTTTTTGAATACAATCTGGCGAAAGCAAAATTTATCAAGGCCCTGGCAACAAATATAGATTACGGTAAAAAAGAGCCTTTAACACCTTCAAAAGGATAAATCTCATGGGGAAAAAGGTTGTTTCTGGTATTTTGTTAAGCTTCTTCCTGATTAGCGCAGGTTTTGCCGCAGAACCGGTTGTATTGAGCCTTGAGGATAGCATTCAGAGAGCTCTAAAGTATAATCTGGATGTACAAATCGCCAACATGGAGGTTAAAAAAGCAAAACTTGAGCTTAAAAAGCAGGAGGCCGCCTTTAAACCTCAGGCAAGCATATCAGCATCTCCTCTTCAATGGAAGGGGAAATATAGCCTCCTTGAGTACAGTCCGCAGGTTGGTTTTGATACAAGCCTGTCTACTCAATGGGGAATGGATGCTGCCTTGAGTGTAACTGGAAAGAAGGAGGAAGGTGAGATGATGGAACCTGTTGTATCTTTGACTGTAACTCAAAAGATTCTACCCGCTCCAGAGCTTACCTCCTCTTATCTTTCTCTGAGGAAATCTTTTCTGAGCCTGAAAAAGGAGGAACTATCATCTGAGGAGGAGATTGAGAATATAAAACTTCTTGTTGTAACCTCGTTTTATAAAATCCTGAAGCAGGAAAAGGAGTGCGAGTTAAAAAAGCTTTCCCTTGAGCAAGCTAAGCAAAACCTTGCCATAGTAAAAGATAAACTGAGAAAGGGGATAGCAAACAAGATAGATGTGATGGATGCCGAGGTAGAACTTATCAAGGCTGAAGAGGAATTTTATCAGGCAAAAAGCAGCCTCTCACAATCAATGATAGAGTTTAAGGAACTTCTGGGAATAGGCCAGGATGAGGAAATTATTCTGGAGGATAAACCATCTTTGAAAGACCATCTTCTAAAAATAAAGCTGGAGGATGCTATTAAAAAAGCTATGGAAAATAACCGGCAGATAAGCCAGCAAAAGTTGATAGTAAAGATGCGTCAATTTGATTTTATAATGAGCAGGAGCGAAGCATCAGCTTCACTGAATCTTTTAGCAGGTTACAGTTACAATACAATGGGGCAAAACGAAGAGGAATACAAGGTGGGCATGTTTGTAGAGATACCTCTTCTGGATGGTGGAAAAGGTAAAGCCGGGATTCAAATTGCTGAACAGGAACTTGAAAAAGAAAAACTGAATCTTGAGAAAATAAAACAGGATATCTGTAGAAAAATAAGGGACAATTTTTATGAGCTAAAGAGGTTAGAAAAAAGAGTTCTGCTTCTTGAACTTTCCCGGGAAAAACAAAAGGAGGCACTGGATATAACAAGAAAGATGTTCTCACAGGGAGCAGTGGTTTCACAACAGATACGAGAAAGAGAGATATCCTTGAAACAGGCTGAAATAGATTTCCTGAGTGCTCTTGCCGACTACGAAGTCCTCAAAGCTGAACTTCTAAAAAGCATAGGGGAAAGGATTTAAAAATGAAAGGAAAGAAGATAGTTATCCTGGTTATGATAGTGGGTATTATAGTGGTGATTGGGGCAGCTTTTACCTATAAGTTTTTCTTATCATCTACTGATAAATCCAGCGATTTGTCCATACGAACCATCTCTGTGCGAAGGGAAGATATTACTAAGCTTGTCTCTGCCACCGGATTTATTCTGGCTCAGGCTGATCTTGATATAGAGGTTAAAAAAAGCGGCGCCATAATCAAGGAACTTCTGGTTGAGGAAGGCGAGTTCGTCAAAGAAGGACAAGTTCTTGTTAAACTGGAAGATGATGAGGAAAGACTCTCCGTTCTTCAGGCAGAAAATGCTCTAAAAGATGCCCTCCTGGAACTTGAATCTGCCCGTGTAAGTCATGCTTCACCTAAGGATATTGAGAGAAAGGAAAGAGAAGTTGCAGAAAAAAGATTATCACTTGAGCTTGCAAAAAGGAAACTGGAGGATATGGTAATAAAAGCTCCTTTCTCGGGTATTGTTTCCAAGGTCTATGTAGAAAAAGGAGAGATTGTTGCAGGAGTGGGGGCTTCTTCCTCCAATAAGATTCTACGCCTGATTGATACAAGCCGGTTATTTGCTGAAGTGAAAGTTGACGAAGTAGATATTGCTAAAGTAAAATTGGGGCAACGAGCAAATGTCAAAGTGGATGCCTACCCTGATGAGATCTTCACCGGAAAGGTTGTCTCCATTGCCCGCGAGGCTACAACCAGCGAGGGTCTCGTGGTGGTTAAGGTTAAAATCGAGCTTGATGAGGCAGATTCAAGATTAAAACCCGGTTTTACTGCAAGTGCTGATATTATTGTGGAAGAGGCTAAAAACGTTATCATTTTGCCGGTGGAGGAGGTGAGGGAGAGAGAAGGAAGATATTTTGTTACCGTGCTTAGGAATGGAAAACCGGTTCCCCGGGAAGTTGAGGTGGGAATATCCGATGGAACCCACATTGAGATAAAAAGAGGTTTAAAAGAAGGGGATGTTGTTGTTGCTACTGGACTTACCTCACTTATTGAGATGAGAAGAGAGCAAAGAGAAACTGAAGGGGTACAACCACGACAGGGAATGAGGGAACTTCGCCGAATAGCACGCTAAGCATCCCTGAAAATCATGATTGAAGCAATCGATATCAAAAAAAACTATCAGATAGGTAAGGTAATCATACAAGCTCTGCGGGGGGTTAGTCTGGAGATAAGAGATGGTGAGAGTGTTGCAATCATGGGTCCTTCCGGATCTGGCAAATCAACTCTCATGCATATTCTTGGATGTTTAGATAAACCAACTTCCGGTAAACTTTTTCTGGATGGCCAGGAGGTGGGAAGGCTTAATGGAGATGAGCTTGCCAGGATAAGAAATAAAAAGATAGGTTTTGTCTTCCAGCGATTTAACCTTCTTCCCCGGGCAACGGCTCTTCGCAATGTTGAGCTTCCTTTAATTTATGCGGGACTAAAACCAAAGGGAAGAACAGAAAGAGCACGGCAAGCCCTGGAGAAAGTGGGACTTGGTCACAGATTCAATCATAGACCAAATGAGCTCTCCGGTGGCGAGGTACAGAGAATTGCCATAGCTCGGGCCCTGGTGAATAATCCCTCACTAATTCTTGCCGATGAGCCTACCGGAAATCTGGATAGCAAAACTGGAGAGGAGATTTTGCAACTTTTCCAGGGATTAAATGAGGAAGGACACACTGTGGTGGTGGTAACTCATGAAAGATATGTGGCAGAGCACTTTAAAAGAATAATCTACCTGAAGGATGGATTAATTGAAAAGGAAGAAGAATATGTTCGTGCATAATTTATCCGGGGGAGAAAAAGATGGATATAAGAGAGACTTTTAGAAGTGCCTTAGATGGCTTAAGTGCCAATAAAATGAGGTCACTTTTATCCATACTGGGGATTGTCATTGGAATAGCAGCAGTAGTTGCCATTGTTGCCATAACACAGGGGTCTCAAAAGAGAGTTCTTGAAAATATAAGGTCTCTGGGAACAAATCTCATTACAGTATCTCCTGGAACTATCAGAGGAGCTGCTGGGCGAAGAGTGCGGGGGAGAATCAATGTTTTTACCAGAAAGGATGGGGAGCTCATTCTTAAAAAGGCACAAGCAGTAGCACAGGTTGTTCCAGTGGTGAGGAGAAATCTTTTGCTAAAACATGAGGATAAAAATACTGAAATTACCGTATATGGTGTTACTCCTCCTTATGAGGATGTTCTCAATTTCCATGTGCAAGTTGGGCGTTTTATTACAAAAGAGGACCTTGAAACCTTTGGTACGGTGATTGTACTTGGCCAACAAGTTGCTAAAGATTTATTTGGAGATGAAAATCCTGTAGGAAAAGATATAATGGTGAATCCAGCCAACAATCCCCTGCAAAAACACAAATTCACGGTTGTAGGGGTAATGGAACCTAAAGGACAGGTGATGTTTCTGAACTTCGACAATCAAGCTTTTGTTCCCCTTACCACTGCTCAGAAGAGAATTCTCAATACAAAGTATGTAAATAGCTTCTATATCCAGGCAAAAGATGAAAAGAGCATGGATGATGCTCTGGAGCAAATAGATGCTATTTTATACCAGAAGTTTCAAGATGACTCAAAATACACAGTCCTTTCCCAGGAAGAGATTCTTTCTACTCTGCAAAATATCACAGGAACTTTCACCCTCATGCTGGCAGGTATCGCTGCAGTATCTCTTTTAGTGGGAGGAATTGGAATCATGAATATTATGCTTGTATCTGTAACAGAGAGAACAAGAGAGATTGGCATCAGGATGGCGGTGGGGGCCAAAAGAATTGATATCCTGCTGCAGTTTCTCTGGGAATCAGTTTTTCTTTGCTTGATAGGAGGAGCAATTGGAGTTGCAGTCGGTGTATTTGGGTCGAAACTTCTGACCTCCATTGGAGTAAGGATAATGCCCATGGGACCTGCTTCTGCTCCATCAGAGATTGTCATATCACCAGGAACTGTTCTTCTTGCCTTTGGTTTTGCCAGTGCAGTGGGTCTTTTCTTTGGAGTTTACCCTGCCAGTAAAGCCTCCAAAATGGACCCTGTACAGGCATTGATGTATGAGTGATTAAATTATACCCGGCTTCTTGTGCCGGTTTAATTCTTCTGTTTCTTTTAATTTTAGTGTAAGGGATATCTTACCAATAACCTTACTTTCTCTGTTAAGGGTTAATCTTATAGTTTGACATGAACGATAAAATGTAGTTTAATAAATATAGTTGCATATGCAACTTTTATATGATGTCATTTCTTACATAATATTAGGCTAATGGAATGAACAAAATACCAAGTCCTGGGCAATCGATAGGAAAGTTTTTTTCCATAATACACTGGCAGACCAGGCTTTACATTGAGGAAAAACTTAAACCCTATGGTCTGGGAGGTGAAAAACTACACATACTTATCATCCTTTATCATAGAGAAGGCCTCAGCCAGCAAGAGATAAGCAAGAAGCTGCACATAGACAAAGCTACAGCTTCACGGGAGATAAGAAAGCTTGAGAGGCAAGGTTATATTATAAGGGAAAAAGACCCAAAAGATGAAAGAATTTACAGGGTGTATTTAGCAAAAAAGGCAAAAAGAATAAAGTCAATAGTTAAAAAAGAAGCCCATGAGTGGCAGAGAATCCTTCTTAAAGGTTTCACGAAGGAGGAAAGAAAGTTCATAATGAAATTACTGGAGAAAATAGCCCAAAATGCTATATCAGCTAACAAGGAGAATAATTGCGATGGATACAAATCTAACTGAAGGAGTTAAAAATCTCTTAGGTAATCCAAAGAAAGCAATAGTAAAACTTTCCATCCCAATGATGATAGCAATGTTTGTGCAGGCAATGTATAACCTGGTAGATGCAATATGGGTTTCTGGCTTGGGTGCTGATGCTTTAGCAGCTGTAGGTCTTTTCTTTCCTTTCTTCTTTCTGATAGTGGCTTTATCTAACGGCATAGGCGTCGGTGGAAGCTCTGCTATATCCAGGAGAATAGGAGAAAAAAACAAAAAAGCAGCAGATAACACTGCTATACACACTCTACTGATGGGTCTACTTGTAGGATTGATGGTAAGTTTGCCCTTTTTGCCTTTTCTAAAGAGTATTTTTACATCCCTTGGTGCAAAAGGTGAAGTTGCGGATATGTCCACAGATTACGCAAGGATTCTCTTTGCAGGAGCGATATTTATCTTCTTTGCAAACATAGCAAATGCAATACTTCGGGGTGAAGGTGATACCAAAAGAGCTATGTACGCAATTATTGTTGGATCTATTTTGAATATAGTTCTGGATCCGATATACATATATGTTCTTGGAATGGGTGTTGTTGGTGCAGCATGGGCAACTTTAACCTCAATGTTAATTTCAGCAACACTATTTTTATACTGGCTTTTCATAAAACGTGACACTTACGTAGAGATAACACTTAGAGATTTTTATCCAAATAGAAAGATAGTAAAGGAAATATTCCGTGTAGGTATTCCTGCTTCACTGGCACAGCTTTCAATGTCCATATCAATGTTTTTTTTGAACTTGATTGTAATCCTTGCAGGGGGAACAGATGGTGTTGCGATTTTCACTACAGGCTGGAGAATAGTAACTTTAGGAACAATACCTCTGCTGGGGATGGCAGTAGCTGTTACCTCGGTCACAGGAGCTGCCTACGGGGCAAAAGATGTAGAAAAACTTAATACAGCTTATATGTATGCCATAAAAATAGGTATTATCATGGAATTGGCTATCTCGCTGTTTACATTTTTATTTGCCCCACAGATAACCTTAGCTTTCACCTACTCAAAGGAAGCTAAGAGGATTGCAGATGATCTGGTAATATTTCTTCGATGGATGAGCCTTAATTATCCAACCGTTCCTTTGGGTATGTTATCCTCAGCAATGTTTCAGGGTATTGGGAAGGGGGAGACGGCTTTAGCAGTAACTATAATAAGAACCATAATTCTTTCAGTTCCTTTGGCATACTTTTTTGGGGTTGTTTTAAACTTAAATCTTACAGGTATTTGGTGGGGAATTATTATCGGAAACGCACTTGGAGCACTTATAGGTTTTTCCATAGGAAGATTGATAATTGGAAAGTTCAGGATAAAGTTCAGAGTGGATACAGCAGAAAGTGCTGGATCAAAAAAGTATTTCATCAACAAAAAATTGAAGGGCCAAAAAAGATATAAAGGATAAAAAGCTGGTGTAGACACTGAAGACAAATAGGAGGAGAAAGAAAGATGAGTATTTATCTGTTCGCTTTTTTAGCTATGGTTTTTTGGGGCATCTTGCCCACTTTTTTGCTTTAAAGTCCGATGCTGCCTCTCGAGTAGTCCCCTTCATTGCAGCTTATCCCCTGCAAAGAATCCCCCTGGTAACAATCTCCTGGCACATTTACCAGCTATGCTTGACAACGTTTTTATGTATGGTATAATAGATACAAAATATGAGATACCAAAAAGAGCCCGGAATAAGAACT
>QMQA01000029.1 GCA_003648845.1 Candidatus Aerophobota bacterium | reverse complement strand
GTGTAGAAAGAGTGGAGATGGTTAAAAAAGTACTTTCCTTTTCTGAGAAAATTGAAGTAGAGAGCTTTAAAGGGCTTTTAGTCCAGTATGCAAAGAAAAAAGGGGCAAAATTTATTATCCGAGGCTTAAGAGCACTTTCTGATTTTGAATACGAATTCCAGATGTACCTTATGAATAAAAAATTAAATCCTGATCTGGAGATAATTTACTTTATGACCAGCCAAAAATACTCTCATCTTTCCTCGTCCATTATAAAAGAAATTGCCAAATTAGGAGGCAGTACTGTAAACTTTGTTCCTCCGATAGTGGAAAAAAAACTCCTAGAAAAATTTGGTTATTAGGAAAACGGAACTTTTAGTTCCTGAAAATTTCAGAGCAAAAGGTAAAACTTAGCAAACTCAAACCGCCCAAAAAGATTTTTTCGAGAAAGGAAGGAATTTGTTTGACAGGGGGAAAAAACTGATTATAATTAACTTCTTCCAGAATGAAGACTTTTAATTTCTCCGTGCATAATGATAGAGCACGGAGTTTTTTTCTAAAGAGGGAGGAAAAAGATGCTTGATAATTTTTTTACTCCTGAGTCTGTAGCTATTGTGGGAGTAAGTCTGGAGAAGGAAAAACTGGGAAATCAGATTTTAAAAAATATGCTTCAGGCAAATTTTAAAGGAAGTATTTTTCCTGTTAACAGAAAAGCAACTGCTTCCACTTATTTAAATGGTTTAAAGGTTTACCCCACCCTGGATGCGATACCAGAGAAAGTTGAGCTTTGTATTATTGTTGTTCCTTCTAAATTTGTGATTTCTATAATTGAGGATTGTGGAAAGAAGAAAATAAGTGCTGCTGCAATAATTACAGCTGGATTTAAAGAAACAGGAAAAGAAGGTGCCAAGTTAGAGGACAAACTTGTAAAAAAAGCAAAAAAGATGGGAGTAAGAATCCTGGGTCCCAACATTCTGGGAATAATTAACACTCACCACAATTTAAATGCTTCCTTTGCACCCACTTATCCTCCTTGTGGCAATATAGCCTTCATCTCTCAATCAGGTGCACTGGGATGCGCGGTCCTTGATCAATGTCATCAGGAAGGTGTGGGTCTATCTAAATTTATAAGTCTGGGCAACAAAGCTGACCTTGATGAGGTTGATTTTATTTCCTTTCTTAAAGACGACCCTCACACTCGGGTAATTATGGGTTACCTGGAAGGGATTCAAAGGGGAAGAGAATTTATAGAGGTGGCAAAAAAAGTAGTTGAGGAAAAGCCTGTTATTATGATAAAATCCGGCAGATCTAAAGCAGGTAGAAAAGCAGCATCTTCTCATACAGGGGCACTCTCTGGAGCTGATGAGGCCTACGATGTGGCATTTAAAGAAATAGGGATAATAAGAGCAAAAACAATAGCTGAAGCTTTTGAAATGGTAAGAGGATTTTCTTCTCAGCGACTTCCCAGAGGTAGAAAAGTCCTTTTAGTTACCAATGCAGGAGGAGCTGGAATTATGGCTACAGATGCTTGCGAGGATTATTCTATAGAGCTTGCATCTTTAAGTGAGGAGACAATCAAAAAATTAAAAGAAAAACTTCCTCCGGCAAGCTCAATTTCCAATCCCCTTGATATCCTTGGTGATGCTGAGCCTGATCGATTTAAGTTTGCTCTGGAAAATGTCTTGCCTGATCCAAATGTAGATGCTATACTTCTTCTGGTTACACCCCAGACAACTACTAAACCAGAAGAAACTGCTATGGTGGTAAAAAACTTGTGTAAGAGCAGCGAAAAACCTCTCTTAAGTTGCTTCATGGGAGGTAAGATAATAAACCCGGCTATCTCTATCCTCCACGAGGCAAAAATTCCCAACTACAAAGACCCTGACTCTGCAGTAAAGGTTTTACGGAGTATGATAGATTACGCTTTGAGGTGCAAAACAGAAGAGAAAAAGATAAAAACTTTTTCAGTTGAAAAATCTAAAGCTGAGAGCATACTAATTAAAGAAAAAAACGAAGGACACCTGGAAATAGGAGGAGCAAAAGCTCTCCAGGTAATGAATATATACGGTATTCCCACAGTAAAAAATTACCTTGTGCAGACTGTGGAAGAAGCCGTAAGAGTAGCAGAACAAATTGCAAAGCCTGTGGTTATGAAAATAGAATCTCCAGCAATTCTTCATAAATCCGACATAGGGGCAGTTAAAGTAGGTGTAATAAGTGAAGAAGTACCACAGGTTTTTCATAAGATAATGGAAAATGCCAGGAAAGCTTTGCAAGGAAAAAATGAGATAGATGGTATTTCTATCCAACCTATGATAAAAGAAGGGAAAGAGATTTTAATTGGAGCAATATATGACAGGACTTTTGGCCATCTTATAAGGTTTGGAATGGGGGGTAAATATGTGGAACTATTCCGTGACTTTGCCACCCGCCTTGTTCCTCTTTCTCCATCAAAAGTAGAAGAGATGATTCGGGAAACAAAGATAGCCTCAAAGCTTCTGCAGGGATTTAGAGATGAGCCAGCTTATGATATTGAGCTGGTAAAGGAGTCTTTGTTGAGATTATCCCAACTGGTTATAGACCTGCCCTGGATAGAAGAAATAGAGGCTAACCCTCTTGTCATCTGGGAAAAAGGGGGAGTAGTAATTGATGCCAGAATTAAAATTGGAAAGGAGAGTTAAATGGGGGTCCCAAAAAAGAAGACTACCCGATCCAGAAAGAAAAACAGGCAAGCACACCAGAAACTTAAATCACCAACAATTACCTTTTGTCCCCAGTGTAAAAGTCCAAAACTTCCTCATTTTGCCTGTCCGGCATGTGGATATTACAAAGGAGAAATAGTCCGAACAGGGAAAAAAGAAGGAAAATGAAGATAGCCTTAGATGCTATGGGTGCTGAAAAGGGCATACTTACAGTGATCGAAGCATCTATTGCGGCCATAGAAGAGCTTTCTGATATTCAAATAATTCTCATAGGACAAGAAGAGAAAATCAAACAGGAAATTCAAAAGATGAATCTTCATCCGGTTCCTTTCTCCATACATCCAGCCCCTGAGGTCGTAAGTATGGATGATCCAGCCCTGGCTGCTCTAAAGGAAAAGAAAAATTCCTCTATTGCTGTAGGAATTGATCTTGTGAGGAAAGGGAAGGCAGATGCTTTCGTCAGTGCTGGAAATACAGGAGCAGTAATGGCTACAAGTCTTGTAAAGCTTGGGAAATTAAAAGGGGTCATTCGTCCCTGTCTTGCAGCAACCTTTCCTACATTCACCGGAAAAGGCGTAGTTCTTGTAGATGTAGGTGCAAACGTTGATTGTAAACCCAATCACCTGTTTCAATTTGCTCTTTTAGGTAGCATCTACGCCTATAAAGTCCTGAAGATAAAAACCCCCAGGGTTGCTCTTTTAAATATAGGCTCCGAGGAAAACAAGGGAAACGAGGTAGCAGTCCAGACCTTTAAAATGCTTAAGAGGTCTTCTTTGAATTTCGTTGGTAATATAGAAGGTAAAGATATAACAAGCGGGGAGGTGGAAGTAGTTGTGTGTGATGGGTTTATAGGCAATATTATTCTTAAATTTGCAGAAGGATTTGCCGCAACTACCCTTGCTATTATGGATAAACAGGTCAGAGAAAGTATCTGGGGAATGGGACACTTTCTCGCTGGCAGATGGCTAAATAAGATAAGGTCAACCTTGGATTATGCTGAATATGGGGGAGTTCCTCTTCTTGGAGTCAATGGTATATGCGTTATTGCCCATGGAGCCTCATCCAGTAAGGCTATAAAAAATGCAATAATAACAGGATACAGGTTTTCCCAATTGGGGATTAACCGGATCATAGAAAATGCATTAAAAGAAACAGAAGAAGGCGTAAAAAATGAAAGGCAAAAAAGCTAAAATAATCAGTACAGGCTCATACATCCCGGAAACAGTAATAACCAATGCAGACCTGGAAAAAATGGTGGACACCTCTGATGAGTGGATATCAACCAGGACGGGAATTAAGAAAAGACACATTGCAAAGAAAGAGGAGGCAGCTTCAGATCTTGCCTACTACGCCTCTTTAAAAGCTCTAAAAAAGGCCGGAATTTCTGCCAGAGACCTGGATATGATAATTGTAGCTACCATTACTCCGGATATGCTTTTTCCGGCAACCGCCTGTATCCTTCAGGATAGACTGGGAGCAAGAAAAGTACCTGCTTTTGACCTGGAAGCCGCCTGTTCTGGATTTTTATACGGAGTATCAATTGCCAGTCAGTTTATCCGTAGCGGTACCTGCGAGACCATTCTTGTTGTTGCCAGTGAAACTCTTTCCAAAATTATTGACTGGAGGGATCGAAACACCTGTGTTATATTCGCCGATGGAGCAGGAGCTGCCATAGTCCGTCCCTCCAGAGACACAAGCGGTATAATCTCCTTTTATATGGGTGCTGATGGAGGAGGAGCAGACCTCGTAGGAGTTCCCGCAGGTGGGTCCAGAATGCCAGCCAGTATAAAAACCGTTCAGGAACGTCAACACTACATGAAAATGAAAGGTAACGAACTTTTTAAAAGAGCTGTGAAGGTGATGATTGAAGCCGTAGATATGGCACTTAAGATGGGAAATCTAACCTACAGAGATATTGATTTTTTTATCCCTCATCAGGCAAATATAAGGATCATTCAGGCTGTAACTAAAAGGATTGATCTTCCCATGGAGAAAGTATACATAAACCTGCATGAGTGTGGAAATATGTCCGCTGCTTCTATAGCTGTTGCTCTGGACCAGGCACTTGATGAGGGGAAAATAAATAAAAAAGATAAGGTTTTACTTGCCTCTTTTGGAGGAGGGCTAACCTGGGCCTCTATGGTGATAGAATGGTAAAGCTCAATAAATTTCTGGTAAAAATACCGTTTAAACTAAGTTTTGTTTTTTTACTTTTACTTTTTACTGCTGCCAGTTGTGTCCAGGCAGATAGAATTTCTATTTTTTTACTTGAGGAGAACCTGTCCTTGATAAAACAGGAAAAAACCATCAGCTTAAACAAAGGAATAAACCGAATTACCTTCAGTCCGGTCAGCGAAGGGATAATTATAGAATCAATCTATCCTTATATTGAGGGATGTCAATTTTTAGAACAGAAATTTAGTCCACCTTCCACTCTCATCTGGAAAGTAAGCTCTGATCTGGAAGGTGAGGCAAATCTGGAACTTGCCTACCTTACCAGAGGGGTGGACTGGCGGGTTAACTACCAGATGCTGATTGATGCTGAGGAAAAAAATCTTTTTTTATCATCTTCTCTCACTGTAGAGAATAAAAAGGGGGCAAGCTGGTGGGATGTCGATCTGAACTTTATCAGAAGTATAAAATTTGAACAGCTAAAAGAAAGGGTGTATCTTGAAGAAAGTCCAGCTGAAACTACAGGCTTTGGTCACTCTCAGATTAAATACGAATTCAATGTTACAGTAAGAAAAGATAAAGAGCATATTATTTATCATCTAAATACACCCATAGATCTTTTAAAAACCGATATAAAAACTTTTCCCCTCTTTTCAATTTCTGATATCCCTGGAAAGAAAGTTTATCTTTTTGATGGAGAAAAATACGGAGATGAGGTCAGGGAGGAGATTTCTTTTAGAAACCCACTGGATGAGGCTTCTGATTTCTTTTTCCCCGAAGGTAATTTATATATATATAAAAATACTCCTGATGGTAAGAGAATTTATCTTGGTAGCCGAAAATTAAACCAGTTACCCCCGGGGGGAAAGGCCCGGATATATCTGGGACCGGCCAGAGGAATAACCGGTTATAGAATCCAGACTTTTTACAGAGAAATGGAACTTACTCCTGTGGAAAAAAAGGCTTATGAAAAAAATATGGCCAGGGAGTACGGATATCGGTTGATATTTTCAAATATGCGTTCTTATCCTGTTACAATTAAAGTAATAGAGCATTTTTATGGTTTATGGAAAATCCTTGAGAGTGAACCTCAAAATTACGAGAAAACAAAAGAGGAAATCATCTATTACTTGGAAGTCCCTGCTAATAGCTATAGAGTAATAAATTACAGGGCTAAAATAATATAATATGGGAGATGTAATATGGCTTATTCTACAGAAAATATAAGAAACCTGGTTTTAGTAGGTCAACAAGGTTCAGGGAAAACCACACTTGTAGAGGCCATTTTATATCATGCAGGAGTGGTTGGTAAACCGGGAAGTATCAGGGAAGGAAGTACAGTATGCGACTATGACTGGCTGGAAAAAGAAAGGAGATTTACTATAAATCCCTCCTTAGCTTATATTACCTGGAAGGAAAAGAAAATCAATCTTATAGACACTCCTGGATTTCCAGACCTCATAGAAAAAGTTCGCCCTCTGCTTAAGGTAGTTGAAGGAACACTGATAGTTACCTCTCCGGATACTGTTGCCGGAAGTGAAATCCAGAAAGTATCAAGGTACCTGGAGGAAGAAAAACTTCCCTGCCTTATTTTTCTGAATAAGATAGAAAGTGAACAGCTTGACCTATCCAACATTTTTAATCAGATACAGCAACAACTAAATTTAAAACCTGTCGTATTAAATTATCCTTTGGTTAAAGACAAAAAAGTTGTGGGAGTTATAGATATTATTGAAATGAAAGGAAAAGTTTATACGCAGAAAAAAGTTGAAGAGGTTAATATTCCGGAGGAGCTGAAATCTGCAGTTAGCCAGTTAAAGGAAAAACTTATGGAAGCTGTTGCTGAGGTAAGTGATGAACTTCTGGAAAAATATCTTGAGGAAGGAGAACTTGATCCACAACAGATAAAGCAGGGACTAAAAGAGGGTGTTGCCAAAAGAGAGGTGGTTCCTCTTATAGTTGGTTCTGTTTTGCAGAATATAGGAATGGATATGCTTTTAGAGACACTGATTGAGTTTTTCCCTCCTCCTGCCTGGAGAAAAACTATAAAAGGTACCACCCCAGAAAAAGAGGAGGAAGAGGTCGAGATTAAAATTGACGCTCAACAACCTCTTTGTGCTCAGGTATTTTTCACCCTCTTTGAGCCTCACTTAGGCGAGATAAGCTTTATTAAAGTTTTCTCTGGAACATTATCGTCAGGAAGTAGTATATACAATGCAACCAGAGGAGAAGAGGAAAAAATTGGACAGATTTATCTTATGCGGGGAAATAAAAGAGAGGAGATTCCCCAGCTTGTTGCAGGAGATATAGGTGCTTTGACCAAACTTAAGAGTGCACAGATGGGTGATACATTTTGCAGCAGGACTAACCCTGTTATTCTACCCTGGGTAGAATTTTCCGAAACCAACACTTCTATTGCCCTGAAACCAAAAGATGAAAAAAATGAGCAAAGATTGAGTGTAGCTTTATCTCGTCTGGCAAAAGTAGATCCTCTCCTCAAAGTCGAGGTGGACAAAGAATCCGGACAGACTATTCTCTCCGGTATGGGAGAAGTTCACCTGGAGCTTGTTATCAACCGTATAAGCAAGGATTTTAATGTGGAGGTAGAAACCGAGGAACCCGAGATACCTTATAGAGAGACAATTACTACACAGGCAGAGGCTCAGGGCAAGTATAAAAGGCAATCCGGTGGAAGGGGACAGTACGGCGATGTCTGGCTCAGAATAAAACCTCTTGCCAGAGGAGAGGGTTTCAGGTTTGTAGATGAGATAAAAGGAGGAGTTGTGCCTGCTCGATTCATTCCTTCGGTGGAGAAAGGAATAAAGGAAGCCATGAAAAAAGGTAACCTGGCCCATTATCCTATGGTGGATATGGAGGTGACCCTGTTTGATGGTTCCTATCATCCTGTAGACTCCTCTGATATCGCCTTTCAAATTGCAGCCTCCATGGGATTAAGAAAAGCCGTAGATACAGCAGCTCCCGTTCTTCTGGAACCAATTATGGAACTTGAAGTGGAGGTTCCCAGTGAATGCCTGGGTGATGTTAATGGAGACTTAAGTTCTCGCAGAGGTAGAATTTTAGAGGTTCAACCTCTGGGGGGAAGAGAAAAAATCAGAGCTCAGGTTCCCATGGCAGAGCTACGGAATTACTCTACCACTCTTCGTTCTATAACTCAAGGAAGAGGAATATTTACCCAGAAATTCTCCCATTATGAAAGAGTTCCCGATGAGATAGCTCAGAGGATAATAGAAATTAGAAAACAAAAAAGGGAGGATGAGGGAGGAGGTAAAAAATGACCACAGCTCTGATAAGAAGATACCAGCAGCTTAGATGTGGCTACTTCAGATGGCGATATCAGGCATCTTTTGTATCTAAAATTTCTCTTTCTCTGGCTATGGCTTCCCTTACCGGATTAGCCGCACAGATGCGTTTTCCCCTGCCCTTCACACCTGTTCCTATTACAGGACAAACTATGGCGGTTCTTTTAAGTGGAGTCGTACTTGGAAGGAGGTATGGAGCTATATCACAACTTCTATATGTGGGAATGGGAGCTGCCGGTATTCCCTGGTTTGCGGGCTGGAGAGGGGGTATTTTACATCTTGCAGGTCCTACGGGAGGATACATAGTTGGTTTTATCATAGCTGCTTTTTTTATAGGACATTTTATCGATACCTATCCAAAACTCAGAAATTTTTTACCCGGTCTTTTATTGATGCTTGTTGCAAATTTTCTTCTTATCTATGGCCTCGGACTTTTCCAGCTATATCTGTGGTTATTTTTGGTTAAAGGAACTCCTGCAGGCATTTTTAAGCTCCTGATGATGGGAACAATACCATTTATACCCGGAGATATAATCAAGGCTGTAGGAGCCGCTGCCTTAATCAAAGGAATCACACCAAAGGTAGCCTACAGTAAACTTTCTAAAAATTTTTCCAGTAAACAATAGCGTCCTCTCCTGTGTCATGGTAATAATGAGGTCGAATGGCTACTTTCTTAAACCCAAAGCCCTCATAGAGATTTTGAGCAGCGTAATTGCTTTTTCTTACTTCCAGAGTTACTCTTTTTATTCCTCTTTTACGTACTTCTTCAAGAATATGGTTTAATAAAATTTTCCCCAATCCTCTTCTTCTGTAAAAAGGATGGATGGCAAATGTTACAAGATGAGCCTCATCCTGTATTCTCCAGTAGCCGGCATAGCCTACTACTTTTTTATTAAATTCTAAAACCCGGTAAAAGGCAAAATCTTTCTTTTTTATCTCCAGATAGAAAAGCCGGGAGGTCCACGGGGAGGAAAAAGAAACTCTTTCAATATTTTCAACC
>QMQA01000028.1 GCA_003648845.1 Candidatus Aerophobota bacterium | reverse complement strand
ATATTAACCAGTCCACAATAACCTATAAATTCTTCATTATTGCCTTTATCAAAAATTACTATTGAGAAAACGACTTGATTAATAGCTGTAGAAACTTCTTGAAACCATTTCTCTTGATTATGGTCAGTTAGTGGTTTCCATTGTCTTAAAATATCCATTTGAGCATTTCGCCACTCTTTGAGTTTTTCAAGGTGTTCTCTTTTTAATGAAAAGAAACATCGTCCGTTAAATTCAAATATTGGATATCGCCCCTGTTTCATCACTATTACCTCAATAAATATTCTCCCAGAAAATCTCTTGCTCTTTTTAAGTCTTGCAGGTCTAATATCTTAACCGCCTCTTTAAGTTCCTCGCTTAATGTGCCAAATATCCTCTTTTGAACAACCTTTTTGTTTATCAATTTTAACCATGGTTTTTTTCTAAAAAGATTCACTATATCGTAAGCATTAAAGTATTCATTTTTGGGGTACAAATAATCAAACACTGCACAAAGCAAGACATAATCCTCTTCTGTATCAAGAGTTACTCTTATATCTGGTGCATAAAGCTCCTCTGGTGCTTTTACCTGGTTGATTTTGAAAATGTAGGGATTTTTATAAATATAAGGTGTGACATGTTCTCTTTCATAGTCTTTTTTTGCATTTCTCCAGGCTTTCTCCAGTGCCTCAAAACTGACAACCTCCACACCAAGTCCATGTGGATAGGTTCTAACTAAGGAGTTTGATGTATACTCAGGCATCATTCTTATGTGCTCATCTATCACCAGATCAACAATTTCCGCATCTATACAGGGACAATCACTTGTGATTCTAACAACTATATCAATATTATTTTCTTTTGCTGTTAAGTAATATCTTGACAGGACATCTTCCTTGCTACCTCTGAACCACTTCACATCTCGTTTTTCGGCCACTTCTACAATTTTGTCATCTTCCTTTTCTGTTGTTGTTGCAATGACTATCTCATCTAATTGCTGTGACCTCTTTAATCTCTTTATAACCTGCTCCAAAACAGTTATACCGCTTCCATAAGGAAGCTCTTTTAAAACCTTTTTTGGCAATCTGGTTGAAGATGTCCTTGCCTGAATTACTGCTGCTATTTTCATTTAAACCTCCTTAAATACCTTAAAAATAGTATTAACCACATATTCGATATCTTCTCCGCTCATAGATTGATATAAAGGAATACTTATCTCTCTTTGATAAAAATCCTCAGCATTTGGACAAATCCCTTTCCTGTAACCCAATCTTTGATAATAAGGTTGCAGATAAACAGGAATGTAATGTACCTGCACACCCAATCCTTCTTCTCTTAATTTTGCAAAAATTTCCCTTTTTTTATCTTTGTACATATCTTTTAATTTGACAGGATAAAGATGCCAAGAAGATTTGGCATAGCTTTTTTCCTCTGGCAGCTCAAAAAAGTCATTATCTCTAAAAGCGTCCCCATAAATTTTTGCAATTTCTCTTCTCCTTTGAATAAATTTATTTAATTTCTTTAATTGAGATGCTCCCAGAGCACATTGAATATCGGTTAATCTATAGTTATAGCCCAAAAGATGCATTTCATAGTACCAGTCTCCAGGAGGAAGCTTTTTAAACTCAACCTGGTCTTTTGTCACTCCATGCTCTCTAAACATTATAAGTTTTTTATAATACTCCTTGTTATTGGTTAAGACCGCTCCTCCTTCACCTGTTGTTATTGATTTTACAGGATGAAAACTAAAAACAGTCATATCTGAATATTTGCAACTACCTATTTTTTCACCCTTATACTCCGCCCCCAATGCGTGGCAAGCATCTTCTATTACCAATAAATTATACTTTTTAGCAACTTTTGAGATTTTTTCTAAATCTGCCGGATGTCCACCGTAGTGCACCGGAGCAATCACCTTTGTTTTCTCCGTAACCTTCTTCTCTATCAGGCCCGGATTGATATTCCCTGTATCTTTTTCCACATCTACAAAAACAGGATGGGCATACAGGAATAAAGCAGCATTTGTAGTGGATAAAAAAGTGATGGGTGAGGTAATTATCTCACAGCCTTCTTTAATTCCCCCGGCAAAATAAGCACCATGCAGGGCTGCTGTTCCTGAAGAAAAGACTACAGCGTAGTTTGCACCACAATAATTAGCAAGTTTTCGCTCAAACTCCTTTACTTTTGGCCCCTGGGTCATCCACTCACTCTTCAAAACTTCTGTTACCTCTTTTATATCTTCCTCATCTATCCACTGGTGCCCATAAGGTAAAAAAACTATTCTTTTTTGCATTTTTTTTGTCCATCAATAACCAGGATGTACTTTCTTCAATAGAGTTTCAACTGTTTTTTATCCATTCTCGAGTTTTATCTATCCCCTCTATCAGGGAGGTTTTAGGTTCCCAATTTAAGAGCCTTTTTGCTTTACCGTAATCACAAACAAGTTTTGGAATCTCGCTTTGAGGATGAATATGGGGAATATGTTTGTGATGATTACTGTTAGTTATTAACAAAGCTAAATCATCTATGGAAATATCCTTTCCTGTACCTATATTCAGGATCTCTCCAGATATTCCATCAATTAAGGTTGCTTTTACTATAGCCTCGGCACAATCTTCCACATAGAGAAAATCACGAGTTTGTTTTCCGTCACCGTAAATATAAAGAGTTTTTCCCTGTAGACTCCGGGTTATAAATATAGGAATTACTCCACCTTCTGTATCTGTCCTCTGGAAAGGACCATAGGTATTAAAAGGACGGAGGATCACTACAGGCAATCTGTATGCATGATAATAAGAAAGAGTGAGTTTCTCGGCAGCTATTTTGGTAGCTGCATAAGGGGAAAGGGGAGAAAGAGGATGGCTCTCATTAATTGGTTTACCACCCTTGGCTTCTTTATAAACCATACAGGTGCTAACTAAAATAAATCGAGTGTTTTTCTTTTTTGCCTCCTCCAGGAGGTTAAAGGTTCCTCTCAGGTTTACCTTAAAACTTTTCTCAGGATTCTCAATACTATCCTGAACATTAACACAGGCTGCTAAGTGAAGACATACCTCAAAGTTTAAATCAAAAAGTCCCACAAGCAGGTTTGTATCAAGAATATCTCCTCTTATAAATTTAAACCGGGGATGCTCTATAAATTCGACAATATTTTCTACTTTTCCACTTGAGAGGTTATCCAATGCACAAACATCACATCCTTCATCAAGTAGATGCTTTACCACCCATCTTCCTATGAATCCTGCTCCTCCTGTAACCAGAACTTTCATTATATCAGACTCTCCTTCTGTAAAAATTTTTTAATCCCGGCTTTACCTAAAAATTCCCCTTTTTCCGAAGTGTAGTGGTTATTTCCCTTAGAGATGTAAGCACCAGGATAAGAAAATCTGCTGTTGCTAAGCTGTTTTGGTGGCAGAATTATATACATATCATCTCTTTCCAGAGATCTTCTCTCCTCATCTCTGGTCATTAACTCTTCATATAGTTTTTCTCCTGGTTTAACTCCGATTTCCTTAATACCATTTTTATACCCCAGAACATCTTCTATTGCTCCTACAAGGTCTATAATTTTAACGGCAGGCATCTTGGGAACGAAAACTTCCCCTCCTCTTGCTAAAAAACTTGCTTTAAAGATAAAATCTACCGCTTGCCTGAGAGACATTATAAACCTTGTCATTTTTTTGCTGGTAAGGGTAATTTGTTTTCCATTTAAAAGCTGGTTCTTGAAAAGGGGAATAACCGAGCCTCTTGAACCAAGAACATTACCCAATCTGACACTGGCAAATACTGTTCTTCGCCTGCCCTTGTAGTAATTTGCCGCAGTGAAAAGCTTTTCAGCCATAAGTTTTGTAGCTCCCATGGTACTTGTGGGATTTACCGCCTTATCAGTTGAGGTAAAAATGACCTTTTCTGCATTTACCTTTAAAGCCGCATTTATCACATTCTGGGAACCGTATACATTGGTATTAATTGCCTCAAAGGGATTATATTCACAGGAGGCAACATGTTTCAGGGCAGCAAGATGGAAAACAATATCAACTTCCTCCATAGCCATCTCCAGTCTTTCTGCATCTCTTACATCTCCTATAAAAAATCTCAAATTATCCACATCTTTAAACTCCTCGGACATATCAAAC
The DNA here is from genome assembly GCA_003648845.1 of Candidatus Aerophobota bacterium. The sequence goes on along the minus strand of QMQA01000028.1, from coordinate 5,250 downwards.
TGCTTTGTTTCATCTCTGCTGTAGATGCGGATTACTGAAGGATTCAAAAAAAGTAATCTTCTTGTAACTTCCCTTCCCACTGTTCCCGTTCCACCGGTAATAAGTATCTTTTTCCCCTGGAAATAATTTCCCTCTTTTAAGGAATTTTCTTCCTCTCTGGAGTTAACCTCACCACTACCAAGGACTTTTCTTGCTCCTTTTATGGTATATCCTCTATCCTTTACAAGCTCCCTGATTTTTAAAAGTACCTTTAAATCCTCTTCTCCGTATCTTCTGTGCCCGCCTTTGCTTCTGCAGGGTTTAAGAAAATCACCGAACTCTTTTTCCCAGTACCTCAGAGTATGTGGTTTCACATCTATTCTCTGACAAAGCTCTTTTATACTAAGAAATCCATTATCCATTGCCTTCTCCGCTTAATTTTGCTCACTCACTTATAATTTATCGGCAAAGTGGATAAAATACTTTAACTTTAAAATGCAAAATTTATACCAGATTGTTCTTTATTTAAATCAACACGGATTGCTTGATAAATGTTAAAACTTGTGGTATAATACTTTCTGGAATTCATCTCAATCCTGGGTAACAGCTTACACTCAGGGAAAGTTAACAAAGCTATAGTAAAGCTGCAGGTGGCCAGGATAAACCCAGGGGGAGTTCAAAATGTCTGATGAGAAGCGCTTTGAAATCCTTTTAGAAGATATCAGCAGAAAAATGGACCTTCTTGTAGAAGGACATCAAAGCTTAAACCAAAAAATAGATAGAATAGCAACCGAGCTCAGAGAAGAGATGTTTCAGATGAGGGGAGAACTTCGGGCTGAGATAATTGGGGTTAGAGATGGGCTCAGGAAAGAGATGGGTGAGATGAGAGATGAATTGAGAGAGGAAATGAGGCAGATGGAAGATGGGCTCAGGAAAGAGATGGGTGAGATGAGAGGGGAGCTTGGACAAAAAATAGATAAAATTTCAGACAGGCTTCTTAACTACGAAAAGAGAATAACCGCTTTAGAAAAATAAGGACAAATTTTTAATCTTAACCAATTAAAATCAGATTATTTAAAGCAGTTTGAAAATCACAGATTAGCTTTTCACTTGCCTGTTTTACTCCATCGTAAAATATTCCTACCTTTTCTATCTGATTGATAAGTCTTTTTCTTCTGGAAAATTTATCCAGTCTTAGATTTGTCTTTCTCTGGGCAAGGTAAAGGTAGGAATACATCTCCTGTTCAAGAAAGGAGCGAAGATAAGGTCTAACTTTTACGATTTCATCCTTCAGCTGATTGGACTCTTCTGCCAGGGCTTCTATTTTCTGACGATTTGAATTTCGTTTAATCTCCCTGTACAGCTTTTTTATTACTTTTTGTCCCTGTCCGGCATAAAAATTTATCTTTTTTAGCTCTGTTATAACTTTACCCACCTCATCTTTTAACTTTCCTAAATCTACCTTTTCTTTAGCTTTTGCTGCTTCTTCCAGGATTTTCCTCACTCCAAGCTCTTCCCTGCAGTACCTATCAATTACCTCTCTCAAACTCATAAGCTCGGTCCCGCTTATTCTGACTCCTCCTTCTGTAGCATCTATGCACTTTGCTTCTGTTAGGCTGATCAATCTTTCAAAATAAACCAGATAGGAATACATATCAGGACTTGTTGGAACATCCCTCCCGTAGATATCCTTAACCATTATTAAATCCCGGCCTTTCCATCTTCCATCTTTATCCTTTGATAGAAGGTACTTTTTCCCTGTCTTTTTATCTATACCAATAGCTACTTTTTTTCGATGAACTGCTCCTTCTGCATGAGTAACTCCTCCGGGATAACAAAGGTCCTGCCCTACAAGAACAATAGGGTCTGCCCCCGAAGCCTTTGCAAGAGAAAAGGCAGCATGAGCCACACTTGCTCCTTTTTCCAGAAAACCCTTATCTTCCATAAAACCATTCAACCACTGACAGAGAGGTTTGTGAATGTTAATGATGAATTTTTTTCCTTTGAAGTCAGATAAAACATCCGGATAAACCTCAGGATCTGCAGCAAGAAAAAGATTACCTGTCTTTTCCATTACCCCCTCAAAAAGGCTCCTTGTCCCTTTTCCATAATCTATACTAACCACTATATCAGGCTCTATTCCATGCTCAAGCATTGTCCTTAAAGCAGCATCAACACAGATAATCAAAGCCTTATTCTTTGCCTCTCGTAAAAGATGGACATTTTTGTTTAAAGAAGGTCCGGCAGCCACGCAGATAGCAGGTCTTTTTTTAAATTTGCCAAAAAGATTTTTTATTCCCGGATTATTTATTATGTGGGGAATGTTGGTAAGTATATTTTTTTGAAAGGTCTCTCCCCTTCCTATGTTTGTAACCAGGTTTGTTCTGGACCAGAAAATAGCATCATTAATTGACTTTTTTATCTTGAAAGCTTCCTTCCCGAGAAGATAAAAATAAGGATTGTGGCATATTATAGAGGTTTTTCCGGTTAAAAAAACCTCTGCCAAGGGAAGTATCTCTCCCTTTATTCTGACAGGGTCATCTTCTAAAATTAACTTTATTTTTGAAGATGAAAGCACAGAAGAAAGGTCCAGAAGATTAATAGCAAGTTTAAAAAGGGAAACCTGTGGCTCTATTACTGCTATTAACCTGAGCCAGGGACAGGTTTTAAGAATTTCCTTCACATGATAACCCAGGCCAAATCCCAGAATTATAAGAAAAAGGGTATCTTCCAGATTATAACCTTCTATGAAATTTTTTGCCTCCTTAAAAGGATCATAGGCACTGTGGAGGAGAATTGTCTGGCCTGTGTTTTTCTTTACCCTTAAAGTGGGAACACCAACTTTTGTTTCCAGAATCTCTACATTTTGAGGAAACTTTATTTTCTCTAATTTCTCAACAAGGCAAACCTTGCCCTTTTTTTTCAGCAGAGATAAATTTTTAAGATAAAATCCATTTCTATTTTCTTTTAAAAAATTTCTGTTCATATCAATTCATCTGATGTTTTAATATATTGATGATTTTTTCCACCAGTTTTTTTTCTTCCCTTATTTGAGAGGCAAGTTCATACTCCAGAATGTCTGCAAGGTTCAAAAAATCCTCGTCGTTAATGGCTCTTTTTGCCTGTTTCAGAAATTGCACAATCTCTTCCATTCTGCAAGAAGTATCCTCTTCCAGAAAAATTTTAGTATAATCCAGAGCAAAAATCCTCTCTATTTTCGCCAGAACTTCATTGACCTTCTCCCATAAACCCATATATTTTTCCAGTAAAAAGAAGGCTTTTTTGTGGTCTCCTCGCCGGATAAGAAAACTTACCTTTTCCATTTTTCTGGCTATTTCAGGAAGGTAAACCTTTATCTCTTCAAGAGACCCAAAAGCCCACTGCCAGAGGTTGGTGGTGGATAATTCCAGAATTTCAAATTCACTCACCTTCTTATCAAAAAGATTTTTCTTATCCTCCTCGGAAAGAGGTTTCCCTTCCAGTTTAACCTGAACTATGACCCTTTCATTATCCCTTATCCACTCCTCCAGCTGGCAGAGCAACTCCCCCAGTGTTTCACCTTCATCAGCTATAACCAGATCCTCGTATCCATCAATTATGATTTTCATTTGCAACCTCCATAGCCTTAGCCCAGGCTTCTCTTAATGGCTTAATGAGAGAGAGAACTTCTTCAATGATTTCCAGATTTTTTTCAAGGTTGGCCTGGATTAATCTTTCGTAAATATACTCATACAAACTGTACCAGCGGGTAGCAATCTCTCCCATTTTGAGGTTCAGAGAGCACATTAACTCCCGGATAATCCTCTGTGTTTTTAAAAGGAGCCTGTTACTTTCTTCCACATCTTTGTCCTTTATCTTCGTTTTTGCCTGATCCAGACACTTTATTACCTCATCGTAAAGAAGAAGAATTAACTTTTCTGGAGGGCTTGTCAGGATCTCCATCTCTCTGTATTTTTTCAAAAGTTCTTGATTCTTCATCCAGACACTCCATAGGGGCTATTATCTACTGGCAAGAGCATTCATGATGGTTATCTGTTGAAGAAGCCAGCTACTTTGAGCCTGCATCATACCAAGGTACTGCTCCATCCGGGTAAACTGCCTCCATAGTGCTTCTCTTCTCATCTGGAGGAGTTTTTCCTGAACCTCGATTCTTTCCTCATAATCTTCGTTTTGAGAAAGCAAGCTATCTTCTATACTGGCAATAAGACCTGTTGTGGCATCGGTAATAGAACTTAAGCAATTTTTTAACCTGCCACCTATTCCTGTGTTCTGATAAGCCTCAAATTCGATAATTCTGGACCACTCACCATCATTACTATCATTTATCTTAAGCCTTATAGCCTGGGTAGAAATTGAGGGAAGATAATGGGTTATAACTCCATCGGTGTTATCTGTAACGGTGGTATAGGTTTGCCAGTCATTATCATCATTGAGGTCTCCACCTGGGGTTAAGTACTGAAGCTCATAGTTCTTTATTCCATAAGAAGATGCAGGATAAGTTGCTGAATCAAGGGTATAAATTACCACTTTGTTTAAAATTCTCACTCTATCAAAAGTGAGAGTAAGATAGTCAGGAAACTCAGATTGAGTCCCATCCATCCACCCTCCTCCAGAAGTTCCCCAGTTATCCGAAGAGGTATCCCCATTGTTGACACTTTCAACATTATAATTGCTGGAGTAAGTTGATGAGGCACTTACACCTGTTCCAAAGGAGGATAAAGCTACATTCTGAGATGAGGAGAAAAGCTCTCTTACTCCTTCAAGATTCTCATTTAAAACCTGGGTTAGTCTGGTATCGTCAATATTGAGATGACCTGTAAGGTCAGCTGTAATCCCGATTTCAAATATGGAGGTTAAAGAAACCGAACCTTCCACAGGGTCGGTAACTGCTCGAACAAGTTCGTTGCGGATATGGGTTAAGTTTATATTCCCGAATAAAGGCCCTCCCCTCTCCTTGGTATCAGCATCATAGCTTTGCTGGGCATTTATGGCATCCATCAGGTTATTGTAAGCATCTACAAGGTTGGCAATTGACTGTTTAATCCCCTCTATATCAGCTTCCACTTTAATATATACAGTTTTATCAGGAGAGTTGCTTATAAGGTTGAGAGTTACCCCGGGAATAACCTGATCCAGTTGATTGGAAGTATCTGTAATGAGAATGCGATTTCCTGTTTCTTCTCCTAAAACTACCGCCGCATTTTGAGGAGCAACAGTAGTGGTAAGCTCAAGGACCTTCCCTGTAGAAAATTCAGGGTCAACAATCATCCT
>QMQA01000027.1 GCA_003648845.1 Candidatus Aerophobota bacterium | reverse complement strand
TCCTGGGGACTGGTACGGTCCTCTCCGGAGGAGCTGGGGCTTTTTCCTGATGGAGAAAATACAGGAACAGGTGAGAGGAGTTCAGTTGTTAGTGAGAGTCTTTTATCTGTGGAGAATGGCTTATCAAAATTGTTGAAGGTAAGCTCGGTACTACCTATATGGTTCCTTAACTTCATGTTTATGTTCGCTGTTTTAGGATTTTATATAGTTAACACTCACATGGTTCCTTATGCTATAGATATGGGAATAGATCCCGCAAGAGCGGCCAGCGCCCTGGCTTTTCTGGGCATCTTTAGCGTTGCTGGTAGAATAGGGCTGGGGGCAATCTCCGATAAGATAGGAAGAGCAACAATATTCCATCTTTCTTTTATTTTCCAGGGAGCAGGAATAGCAATTCTTCTTTTTATTAAAGCAGGATTTATCCTGCCTTTTTATCTGGGAGCTTTCATCCTGGGGATTGGATACGGAGGTTGGGTGACTCAGTTCCCGGCTGTAATAGGAGATATCTACGGTCCGGCTCGAATGGGGAAACTCATTGGCATGAACACTTTCTTTGGAACCCTCTTTGGAGCCACTCTTGGTCCCTGGCTGGGGGGATATATCTACGATTTTACCGGCACTTACACTTTAGCCTTTTTAACAGGTATAACTGCCTCTTTTGCAGCAGTTTTCCTCTCTATTTTTTTATTTAGATATATCAAAAAAGAAATGCAAGCTTGACTTGTAATTTTTCTCCAGGTATAATGCTGATATGTTAACCTATGTTTTCAATTTTAAGTTAAGAGGCAGGGATTTAGCCATAGACCTTGGGACAACTAATACTCTTATTTACAAAAAAGGGGCAGGAATAGTTCTCAATGCTCCCTCGGTGCTGGCGGTTAGTAGAAAAGAGGGAAAAGTGGTGGGGATAGGAATGGAAGCAAAACAAATGTTAGGAAAAACCCCTGAAAATATCATGGCTATTCGTCCCCTTAAAGATGGTGTAGTTGCCGATTTTGATATAACCAAGAAGATGATCGGGTATTTTCTTCATCAGGTTCAGCCGGGAAAAGCAATGATTGGTCCCCGGGTAATAATAGGAGTGCCTTCTAAAGCCACTAAGGTAGAAAAAAGAGCTCTGGTGGACATAATAAGAGAAATAGGAGCAAGAAAGGTAGCTTTAGTTGCAGAGCCAGTTGCGGCAGCTGTAGGAGCAGATTTACCTGTGTCTGAACCTGTAGGAAATATGATTGTTGATATAGGTGGCGGGACAAGTGAGGCTGCTGTAACTTCTCTTAATGGGGTGGTAATAAGTAACTCTATTAAAATAGCCGGTGATGAAATGGATCAGGTAATAATCCAGTACCTTAAGGAAAAATATAACCTTTTTATCGGGGAGCAGATGGCTGAAAAAATAAAGATTAATCTTGGATACTGTTCTTCCCAGGGAAAAGAAAATAAAATGAAGGTAAGAGGAAGAGACCTAAATAAAGGATTTCCCACTGAAATTGAACTTCATTCCAGGGAGATGAAGGAAATACTGGATCCTGTTCTTATTCCTATCCTGGACATGATAGAAGCAACCCTGGAGCAATGCCCTCCTGAGTTGGCTGGAGATGTGATGGAGAACGGAGTTTATCTTACAGGGGGAGGAGCCTGCCTTAAAGGTCTTGACACGTATATTTCCAGGAGAGTGAATCTTTCCGTTAAAAAAGTTCCAGAACCTCTCCTGGCAGTAGCACTGGGACTGGGCAAACTTCTTGATAATCACCGTCTTTTATCCGCGGTTGAGGTAACCCCTGATAATATTTAAAAGAAAATAAGGCCAGCCTTTTGCCAATGATTAGAGCAAGGATTAATTCCAAACTAATCTTTACAGCAGCTTTTCTGGTTATCTGTCTGGTATTGATGCTATTTTCCTATTACAATCCTGCTCAATTTTCAAAACTTCGCAGGGAAGGATACACGCTGGGTGGTTTTTTTTATTCTCTATCAACCAAATCAAAACAGGCTCTTGTTGATCTTGTAGAAAGTATCACTGAGACCAGGAAAATAAAAAAGGAAAACGAGCTTCTTAAAACCAGGCTTAACCAATTAATTTTTAAGCAGAAAAACTACTATCAGGAAATTGAAGCTGCTAACAAGAGGCTACAGAAACTGCTAAATTTTAAAAGAAATACGCCTTACCATTTAATTCCTGCAAAAGTTTTAGCTTATTCACCTGAAAATTTTTTCAAAGTAATTTACATCAACAGAGGACGGGAACAAGGAGTTGTTCAGGGAATGGGGGTGGTCAATGCCGAAGGATTGGTGGGTAAAGTGATAGAGGTATACGCGGGCGGAGCCAAGGTGATGCTCATTATTGACAAAAGAAGTAAGGTGGGGGTAAGGATACAAAGGACCAGAGATATTGGAATAGTTCAGGGAACAGGGAATCCTGAAATTTGTGAGTTACACTACATTTTAACCCGAGCTGAGGTTAAAGTAAAAGATGCTGTGGTGACATCGGGATTAGGAGGAGTTTTTCCGGCAGGAATTCTGGTAGGTTATGTATCTTCTATACAAAAAAAGCCAAACTATATCTTTCAACAGATAAAAGTGGAACCAGCTGTAGATTTTGGAAAACTGGAGGAACTGTTTTTGATCACTGAAAAAAAATGAAAAAATTCTTTTTATTTTTATTCCTGCTTTTTTTATCCTTAATCTTGCAATTTATCTTGAAAGGATGGACAGATAAGGTAACTTTAGATTTTTTCTTCATATTAACTATATTCTGGAGCTACATTAGAGAATGGAGAGAAGGGGTTTTAGCTGGATTTTGCTGTGGACTGATCAAGGATATTTTCTTTTTCCCTTTAATAGGAGTCAATGCCTTTTCTCTTCTGCTGATAGGTCTTCTGGCAAGTGAGGTAAAAATAAGAATATATCAGCAAAATATAGTATTTTTTACCCTCATGGTGGGGATACTTTTTTTAATTAACAGTCTCGTTTTATCCATCTGGCTGTTTTTATTTTACCAATTTCCCTTTGTTTACACTACCGTAACTTCTCTTTACCCTTCTTTTTTCTTTACCTTAATTTTATGTGCGATTATATATCTAATAGGGGAAAGGCTCACAGGAAGAATTTATCCTACAACTCTTGGAACCTGAAAATGATTGTTTTTACGGGAAGGGGCATTGGAAAGAGCCTCCTTAGCCGAAAGAGAGAAATAGAGTTTGTCTTCTCTGAACACGTTATTAACGAGCAGAACATGAGAGGTAGGGGGAACATTTGTGGTATCAAGTTCCCTTAATTTTTCCACATAAGATAATATCCTTGTCAGCTGCCGGGCAAATTTTTCCTCTTCTGCAGGAGAAAGTTCCAACCTTGCAAGATGAGCAATGTATCTGACCTGTTCCAGATCAATCGTTTTTTTCTTCATATTTTTTTTCCTCTGAAAAAAATTTGCAAAGATTTTGCCTGTAAGGAGGACGACAAATTCCCTTTTCAGTGATTATTGCCGAAATGTACCGGGAAGGAGTTATATCAAAAGCCGGATTATAAACCTTTACCCCTTCAGGTGCACATTTTATCCCATGAAAAGTTGTTACCTCCCTGTCATCCCTCAGTTCTATGGGTATTTTATCACCTGACGGTACAGATAGATCCACAGTGGATAAAGGGCAGGCTACATAAAAAGGTACTCCGTTTTCCTTTGCCAGCACAGCAAGGGAATAGGTACCTATCTTATTAGCCACATCTCCATTGGCGGCAACCCTATCTGCTCCTACTATTACTTTATCTATCTTTCCCTGTCTCATTACCTCTCCGGCCATACTGTCACATATAAGGACCACCTCAATCCCTTCCCTTAAAAGTTCCCATGCAGTTAGCCTCGCTCCCTGCAGAAGAGGTCTTGTCTCATCCACATATACTCTTACCTTTTTGCCTTTCTCTTTAGCCCGGTAAATAATGGACAGAGCTGTTCCATATCCTGCTGTCGCCAGTGCTCCTGCATTGCAATGAGTTAAAATGGTATCCCCATCCTCAACAAGCAAGGCGCCTTTATCACCTATAGCTCTGTTACAGTTTCTATCCTCCTGCATAATCTTTAAAGCTTCCTTCAGGAGTCTTTGCTTAAGTTCATCTGGATCAAGACCGCTGTTTGCAACCCTGCACAGTCTATCCAGAGCCCAAAATAGATTAACGGCAGTAGGTCTTGATGATTTAAGGTAGCTACATACCTTTTCAAGCTCCTCTCTGAAAGTTCCAGAATCCTTTGAAGTCAAGTTCTGCACCCCCAAAACCACCCCAAAGGCTGCTGCAACTCCCAGAGCAGGTGCTCCCCTTATCTTCATCTGGCAGATAGCTTCTTTTAACTTTTCAATACTATCTATATAAAGAAAACTCAACTCATGGGGTAGCTTTGTCTGATCAATTATCTTTATTTTTCCTTCTTCCCACTCAATAGCGCTGAGAAACAACTTTGTCCTCCAGAGCTTTTCTGGCCAGCTCCTCATCCAACAAAAGATTGCTTAACCTGACAAAATCCTCAACTTTTAACTCCTCCGCCCTTGCCTTTTCCGGAATTTCGGATTTAATTAAAACATCCTCTATCAGGTTGCGAGGTAGTTTTAACTCTCTGGAAAAACAGTTAAGCAAGGTCTTTCTTCTTGAGGCAAAACCTGCCTTGACCGTAGCTATTAAAAAATCTTCATTTTTCGCCTTCAACCTCTTTCCCGGCCTCAGTCTTATCACAGTAGAGCTTACTCTGGGAGGAGGATAAAAAGCCTGAGGTGGAATATCTATCACTTTTTCTACATCAGCATAGTAAGAGGTAATTACAGTTAAAACTCCTCTTTTCTTATCGCCAGGTGGAGAGAGAAGTCTTTCAGCAACTTCTCGCTGAATAGTGAAAATCATCACCTTCCACCATTTTTTCCTGATAAGATGCAAAATAAGTCGAGAGGCAATATGATAAGGCAGATTACCAACCACCTTGATTTTGCCTCTTCCGGAAAAAAGTTTATCAAGATCAACCTGTTTGATATCCTTACATATTATTTCCAGATTCTCAGCCTTACCCACTTCCTCTCTCAAAATCCTGCACAGCTTCTCATCCACCTCTACTGCCCACACCTTTTTTGCCTTTTTTACCAGATGAGAGGTTAAAATCCCTGTTCCGGCACCAATCTCAAGAACAAGATCTTTTTTCCCTATCTCGATCTCTTCTACAATTCGGAGGATAATATTTGGAGCAATCAGAAAATTTTGAGAAAGATAAGATTTAGGAAAAAAGTCATGAATCACCAGCAGGTGTTGAAGTTTCTCCTTGAGTTTCATAAAAATCTTCTTCCCTTATACGGGGAAAAACAGGCTCGCCTTTTTTAACCTCTATTCCAGGAGAAAGAGTTCCCCAGTTAACAGATTCACCAATTGTTTGTTTTTTTATATCGGTTTGCATCCCCAGTTGCTGCCATATCTTCTCAGCTCCTTGGGGAAGGAAAGGGAAAATAAATATCGTCAGAATCCTCATTGTCTCAAGTACATTATAAAGAACAGTTCCCGCCCTTTGCCTTTCTCCTTTTTTTGCCAGTCTCCAGGGAGCACAACGATCAAGATAAAGGTTAGTGCTTCGAACTGCTTCCAAGATAGAGGCAAGAGCTTGAGAAAAGGAAAGTCTCTGCATAAAATCTGCCAGAGAAGAGGGCAGTTTTTCTACCTTTTCCCTGAGCTCCTCATCCTCAGAAGTGCTTTTCCCGGGGCGGGGAACTTTCCCCTGAGAATATTTTATGACCAGAGGTAAGGTTCGATTGAGAAGATTACCAAGATCGTTTGCCAGATCACTGTTTACCCTTTTTACAAAAAGAGAAGGAGAGAAATTTCCATCTTCCCCAAATGGAACTTCTCTGAGGAGAAAATAGCGAAGATAGTCCGATCCAAACTTATCTACTATCCATCCTGGATCAACCACATTCTTTTTCGATTTTGACATCTTCTCCCCTTTTACCATCCACCACCCATGGGCAAAAACCATTCTGGGCAGCTCCACCCCCAGGGCCATAAGAAGGGCGGGCCAGATAACAGCATGAAATTTTAAAATATCCTTACCTACAAGATGCACATCTGCTGGCCAGAAAATGGGGAAATTTTTCCCATCAAGGGAATATCCCAGAGCGGAAATATAATTAATCAAGGCATCAATCCAGACATATACACTATGGGATTTATCTACAGGACAGGGAATGCCCCACTCAAGGTTTAGTCGAGTTATACTGATATCCCTTAGTCCCCTTTTCACAAATTCAATCACCTCGTTCATTCTGGTTGGCGGAAGGACAAAATCAGGATGTTTGGAATAATAATCAAGAAGTGGTAGTTGATACTTTGATAAACGGAAAAAGTAGCTATCCTCCTTTAACCTTGTAACTTCCCTTTTGCATTCCGGGCAAAGTTTTCCATCTTTCAACTGAGACTCAAGCCAGAAGCTTTCACAGGGTATACAGTACCAACCACTGTACTTTCCCTTATAAATATCACCTTTCCTGTAAAGCTCCAGAAAGACATTTTCAACAACTCTTATGTGCCGAGTTTCGGTTGTCCGGATAAAATCAGAGTAGGAGATAAGGAGTTTGTCCCATAATTTCTTAAACTCACCCACCATTTGATCTGCCAGCTGATGGGGAGAGAGATTTTTCTCTCTGGCTGCCTGGAGAATTTTACTACCATGCTCATCTGTGCCGGTGAGAAAAAAAACCTCATCTCCGCAAAGTCTTCTATACCTGCTTAAGGCATCAGCAGCAATAGTGGTATAGGCATGCCCCAGATGGGGAACATCATTAACATAGTAAACAGGTGTTGTAAGATAAAATTTCCCCATAGACTTTTTCTCTTTCTTTTTGGAAGAAATCCTATCAAATTTCCCTCCCCTGTCAACCTCTCCTCTCCAGCTTTCCGAAAACTCAAGATGATGGGTGTATAATAAAAATTGTGGTAAGAAAATGTTTGGTAAAGAAATTTTTCTTGACAAAACAGACCCCTTGGCTATATTTTACTAAAAATTAATTTCTTGAGGAGAAAAATGGACTTTGACTTAACGGAAGAGCAGAAGATGATCTTAGAGTTAGTTGAGGAGGTAAGCGAGAAAGAAATTGCTCCCTTGGCTGACGAGGTGGCAGAGAAAGGCGAGTTTCCTAAAAAGAACATTGAAAAGCTGGCAAGCCTTGACCTTTTTGGAATCACTATTCCAAAAAGGTACGGTGGTCTGGAAATGGGCTATCTTACCTGGACTCTTGTTGCTGAAAGAATCTCCAGGGCTTGTGCAACGACAGGCCTTATTTTTGGAGCCAACCTTCTTTGTACCTTTCCCCTTTTAAATTTTGGTAGCGAGGAACAAAAAGAAAGGTTTCTTCCTCCCTTAGCTCAGGGCAAATCCCTGGGAGCCTTTGCTCTTACCGAGCCAGAGGCAGGCTCTGACGCTGGAAATGTTCAAACATCGGCTAAAAAAGATAAGGGGGGGTACATTTTAAATGGGAACAAAATTTTTATAACCAACGGAGAGGTGGCAGATACTTACATAATAATAGCTAATCTTGATAAAAGAAGAGGACCCAGAGGGCTTGCTGCTTTCATTGTGGAGAAAGGAAACGAAGGTTTTTCCTTTGGACAACATTTCAAAAAAATGGGCCTTGAGGCGCTACCTAATGTGGAACTTATCCTGAGGGATTGCTGGGTTCCACAGGAAAACCTTTTAGGAGGGGAGAAGAAGGGATTCAGGATAGCTATGGAGACTTTTGCTGCAGGTAGAATTGGTGTAGGCATAGGGGCTTTAGGAATAGCTGAGGCTGCTTTTAGGAAGGCTCGGGATTATTCCAAAGAAAGGATCCAGTTCGGTCGTCCTATTTCCAGTTTTCAAGCTGTTCAACATATCCTTGCCGATATGGCTACTAAAATAGAGGCAGCCCGTTACCTTCTGTATAAAGCTGCCTGGCTTCTGGATCAGGGAAAACCATTTGAAAAATACGCCTCAATGGGTAAACTCTATGCCTCAGAGACAGCTATGTGGGTCAGCACCAAAGCGGTACAGGTTCTGGGAGGCTACGGCTATATGAAAGACTATCCAGTTGAAAGGTATATGAGAGAGGCCAAACTTTTTGAAATAATAGAGGGAACCTCTGAGATTCAAAGAAATATTTTGGCAAATTTAATCTTGAAAGAATAGAAGGAACAGGGAGTGAAAAGGTGCATATAGTTGTTTGCATCAAGCAGGTTCCTGACACAGAAGAACTTTCCAGGGTTAGGGTGAATCCTGAAGACAATACCATTGTTAGAGAAGGGGTAAAAAGCATCATCAATCCTTTTGATGAGAATGCACTGGAGGAAGCTTTAAGGATAAAGGAGAGAAAGTCAGCCTCCGTAACTGCTATATCTATGGGTCCCCCCCAGGCTAAAGAAGCTTTAAGAAAAGCTCTTGCCATGGGTGCGGATAAAGCTTTTCTTATATCTGACTCAGCCTTTGCAGGCTCAGATACATGGGCAACCTCTTTCATTTTATCAAAGGCTATAAAGAAATTGGGTAATTTTGATCTTATAATTGCCGGTAAACAGGCAATTGATGGAGATACTGCCCAGGTAGGTCCCGGTCTTGCCGAATGCCTGGGAATCCCTCAGGTAACTTATGTTCGAAAGCTGGAGATTAAAGATGGAATGATAAGAACCGAGAGGACTCTGGAAGACTGTTTTGAAGTAGTAGAGGCAAAACTTCCGGCTTTGATTACAGTTACCAAGGAAATAAATGAACCCAGATATCCTTCGCTAAGAGGTCTTTTAAGGGCAAAAAAGATGGAAATTCCGGTTTTAACCAACGAAGATTTGAACCTTCCCTCAGACAAGGTGGGTCTGGAGGGCTCTCCTACAAGAGTAGTCAGGGTATTTACTCCAGAACCACCTCCTAAGGGGGAGATTATTGAGGGTGATTTAGAAAAAAAAGTTGATAGAGTAATTGAGGAATTAAAGAAAAGGAATCTTTTAAGATGGCTGAAATAAGAATAATTGATGAAAAGTGTACCGGATGTGGCAAATGCATCCCTGTGTGCCCTTTTTCCTTGATTAAACTGGAAGAAGATAAAGCTCAGATTATGCCAGGGTGCACATTTTGCGGAGCTTGTGTTGATGCCTGTCCCTTTGGAGCAATCATCCTGGAGGAAGAGGTAAAAAAAGTAGATCTTTCTGAGTTCAGGGGTGTCTGGATTTTCGCTGAACAGAGAGAAAAAAAGATTATGCCAGTTACTGTGGAACTTCTGGGGGCAGGTAGAAAATTAGCCGATGATCTGGGAGAGGAACTTTCAGTAGTTCTTCTGGGAGATAAAATGCACGAAAGTGTAGAAGTCTTAAGAAAATATCCTGTAGACAGACTATATCTTATTGATC
>QMQA01000026.1 GCA_003648845.1 Candidatus Aerophobota bacterium | reverse complement strand
TTTATCATGTATGGAAAAGGGAATGCTGGTGTTTCTGAGAACAGGCTGGTAGGATATCCGGGATAAATCATCCCGATACAGATTGATATCCAGAGTGCCCACAGGGATCACTTTCTTTTTAGAATCCCCAATAATTTTGCTTATTCTTTCGGCAAGAATTGCTCCTCTCCTTTGAATCCCAATCACTATTAATTTGTCAAGATTCTCATTCTTACTCAAAAATTTGCGGCACAGGTGCTTCAGGATTCTTTCAATTTCTTTTGAATCCATGATTTTCATGAAACTATCCATAAAAAAACCTCCTTGCCACTGCGCAAGAAGGACTTTTAAATTGTTCTCTCATTAAATCTGGCTTCTTTTTGGAAATTTTATTATAAGTATATCAGAATAATTTCTCCCCGTCAAATTTTAAGGGTCTATGTTAAAAAGTAAAAAATCAATGGGTATCAACAACGCTAACATTTTTTGAACCACACATACTATTATAGAAGCCTTATTAACTTGACGCAAAGGTAAAACTTTTTATAATTAAATTGTATAATTTATACTAATAAAATCTATTTCTTGATGTAAAACCAATAACGGAGGAGGAAAATGTATCTCCACACAGCTGTAGGAGTTGTTCCCTGGATAGGAATAGCAGGAATGATATTTGCCATACTTAGCTATGTATATGTTAAAAGATTCCCTCCAGGAAATACACTAATGGTAAAAATAGCAGAACACATCCACCGTGGAGCAATGGTGTTTTTAAAAAGAGAGTATCAAATAATAAGTATATTTATGGCTTGTATGTTCATCGTATTGGTTCGATTCCTTACTTTCTGGACCGGCATTGCTTTTCTATCCGGTGCTGCCTGTTCCATGCTGGCTGGATTTCTGGGAATGAAAGCTGCAACCCGTTCCTCTTCCAGAACCTGTCAGGGAGCAATTGATGGAGGCACCCCTCGGGCTTTAAGTATAGCTTTCCGCGGAGGATCGGTAATGGGAATTTCTGTGGCAAGTCTTGGAGTGGTTGGACTGGGAATATTTTATTACTTTACCAAAAATCCCATCATTATCAATGGATTTGCTATGGGAGCAAGTTCTATAGCTCTTTTTGCTCGTGTGGGTGGCGGGATTTATACAAAAAGTGCAGATATTGGAGCTGATCTTGTAGGTAAAGTAGAGGCTGGAATTCCCGAGGATGACCCTCGTAATCCAGGAGTGATAGCTGATAATGTCGGGGATAATGTAGGAGATACCGCAGGTATGGGGGCAGACCTTTTCGAATCGTATGTAGGGTCAGTTGTTGCCACCCTGGCCATTGGCGCAACTTTAACCAATCCTCTCACATGGATGTCTGTACCCATCCTTCTTATTACGATAGGTCTTGTATCTTCTATAATTGGTGTTTTTTCCATTGGTATCCTTAAAAAAATCTCTCCTCAGTCAGCTTTAAGGTACGCCACATATGTGAGTGCAATCTTATTCGTTATAGGAGCTTATTTCATCACCAAAGGAGTTTTAGGAAGAATTAATGAATTCTGGGCCATCCTGTGTGGACTTATTGGAGGAATTTTAATTGGACTGGAGAGTGAATACTTCACCTCCGGCCCTCCTATAAAAACAATTGCCAGAAGTAGTCAGTTTGGAGCTGCTCCTAACATAATAAGTGGGCTATCTATAGGATTTGCCAGTACAATATTACCTATAATTACTATCTGTGTTGCTATTTATCTTGCCTATCATTTTAGCGGCCTTTACGGAATCGCCATTTCTGCAGTAGGTATGCTCTCCACCATTGGAATAGTTATGTCTACAGACTCCTATGGCCCTATTGCTGACAATGCCGGAGGAATTGCCGAGATGTCCGGTGTAGGCGAAGACATAAGGAAAATTACTGACAGATTGGATGCTCTTGGAAATACCACTGCTGCTATAGGTAAAGGTTTTGCTATCGGGTCTGCTGCTCTTACCGCCCTTGCTCTTTTTTCTGCTTACCAAAAAACTGCAGGATTAAAAGCCATAGACCTTACCGCATCATCTACTGTAATTGGTCTTCTCATTGGAGCAGCTATGCCTTTTGCCATAGCGTATCTTACCCTGGGAGCAGTGGGAAAAATTGCCGGTAAAATGGTAGAGGAAATCAGAAGGCAGTTCAGAGAAATCCCGGGGCTTTTGGAAGGAAAAGCGGAGGCTGATTCTGAAAGGTGCGTGGATATCGTAACAAAGGGAGCGCTTAAACAAATGGTAATTCCGGGAGTAGCCGCCGTTAGTGTCCCCCTGGGCGTTGGCTTTTTTCTGGGGGCTGAGACTCTGGGAGGATTTTTAGCCGGGGCCACCGCCTGTGGAGTACTCCTTGGAATCATGATGGCAAATGGGGGTGCTGCTTGGGATAACGCTAAAAAATGGATAGAAGAAGGCAACCTGGGAGGTAAGGGTTCAGATGCTCATAAAGCAGCAGTTGTAGGTGATACTGTTGGGGATCCTTTAAAGGATACCACCGGCCCCTCAATGAATATCCTCATTAAATTAATGGCTGTTGTATCTCTTGTTTTTGCTCCTCTTATTATGGGAATAAAGTAAAGAAAAATCGGTTTTATCCTCCCGCAATTGGAGGGAAAATATGAAGAATATCTCCCTCTTTTAACTTTTTCGTATTTAAATTTTCCTTATTTACAATTTGCTCATTAACAAGGAAAACATAGTGGTCTTTTATTAAACCATCCTTCCCTAAAACCCATCTGGAGAAATTATCTCCTAACTTATATTTCAATGCATCAATTGCTTCTTTCGGATTATTTGCTTTTACAGCAACCTCGCTTTTTCCTATTTTTTCTTTTAATCCAGCATAGAATTTCACGAGAACTTCTGGCATTATCCCCTCCTTAACTCATTGATTTTTAAAAACTGCCAAAGCCCCGATTAGAATATCTTACCTGTTTGGTCAAATCTACCATAAGCTCAGCAATATCCTCTTTCCTTCTAACAGTCAGGACTACCGCTCCAAAGCTTTGCATATCTTTTCCTACCCCGGTTTCTTTTCCAATTTGAATAAAACAGGTATAGTGAGGTTGGATAATTTCCTCCATTTCGTTTTTAATCTTCCCCCAGTTATATATCTCACCATCGGAAAGTATAATAACCAGACAGGGGTCACGAAGAAGCTCTTTTCTTAAAACTTCGACATCGATTTCCGTTCCCCCAAACTGGGGAGTAAGTGCATGTTTTTTTAATTGAGAAATCTCATTATATGTTTTCCATCCACTGGCACGGGTAGTATCAGAAAAGTTTATAACATTCCAGAGTATAGAAGAAGCCACACCTTCGTTCTCTAAATACTTTACTATTCCGTATAATCCTAAAAGGGCGTAATGATAGCCACTTCTTTCCCCCCAGGGAATACTGGTGTGATATCCTCCATCCCGCATAGAGCCTGAGGTATCAAGAAGAAGGCAGATATCCGGAAAACTCCTCTTACCCATTCCACAGGGAACATTAATATAATGATGACACTGGGGAACCTGAAAATTAATAATCTTTCCCAATGCTTTTTTAAAAGGAGTGTCAGGATCAACTACCATTCTTTTAAAATTTACTCTATTTAGTGGATATTTTTCAGGATCATAATTTTCATATCTATAATCAACTACAGGGAGGCTAAGTCCTTTTCTGTTTAAGTGAGTACGAATATATATCCGGGGAGCTAAATCGCTGTAAATTGAATCCAGTCTCTCGTAGGAAGTACTACAGCTGTAAAAATGTGCCTTTCCAGCCCTGGTGGAAAGTATATAAAGTAAAGGTTTATCCGCATCCTGTGTTGAGCTCCGATAATAACGTTGCTGGATGATCCTTAAAATCTCCATTATTAATCTCTGATCAATTTTTCCTGAGTCCTGGTTGTACCCAAAAGCTCCTATCCGGTTAGATTGAGAAGTTTGGTTTTCAAATTTTAGTTTCTCCTTTCTATCTTTTTCTCTCTTAAGAGGCATTCTCCAGGGCAGTTTATTTAAAGGAATCCGAAAAAATCTCTTATATTTTCTCATTTCAGAGCTCTCATAAAAGGATACTTTTCAATAATTTCCCCATTCTTCAATTTTTCCAGAAGGCGAGGATATTTTTTCCCCAAGAGGTTAATCTCCTCAAGCAGGTCAATGAAAAAGCCCCATTCTTCTGTAAACCTTTCCTTTATTCCTTCATTTAATTTTCCCTTGAGGGCAAAATTTACCGCTACTTTGGCCTCTTCTTTTTTCTCCCGAAATTTATTGTCAATTCTTTTAATAATCTGATCAAGGGCAAGATTGGGATTGCTAAAATGAGAATTCCTTACCCATATAAGGTCCAGTATTCCAGCATAAGGTGCGACAAGACGAAAGGCCTCCAGTACTTCTTTATAAGTCACCACTCCATCTCCCTTACCTTTCTTTGCATCAGCAATAAGACGAAGAGCAGGGGCAAGAGCAGCTATAGCCTCTATCGTTCGCTCAGAAAGTGGTCGGATATAACCACAGTTTTCCTCTTTTAATCTTATACAATTTCTTTGTTTGCAAACCGTAGGAATGGTATAGGAAATTAATCTCTTGCTTTTTTTAATTATACAATAATCCAGCCCTCTTTTAAGATACAAAAGGGCTACATAAGCATCCAGGTCGAATTTCTCTTCTCTTATTGACTCCAGTTCCCTGCAAATCTGTTTTATCTGTTCAGTACAGTCTTTTACTTCACCTCTTGCAAGTTTGGGATTTTTGCCCCAGGGTGAAGTTATTATCTCCAGGTCATCTTTTACCTGGGTTGGGTAATGATCAATATTTATAACTAAGGAAAAGCGATCCAGAATAGCATCATCCATTTCAAAAGTGCCTCCATATCTTTCATTTTTGACATTTGCAGATGCTATTGTAACGTGAAAACCATCCCCTAAGGTTACAGGCCGGCCCTCATATTCTATATAACCGTCACACATATGAAAGAATTCGTTTTGAACTATAGGAGGGGTGCGGTTTATCTCATCAATCTGGGTAAGAGGAGCTTTAACTTCAACAGAAAGCTCCCTTTTAAGTGTCTTTATATTAAGCAGTTCATAAAGCTCTTTGGTTTTCATATCCGGTCTTGCTCTGATATAGGTTCCTCTTCCTCCAAAGAGAGAGGTATTTATGTCCTGCATCAGCTGAGTTTTCCCCTCTCCTCTTTCTCCCACAAGTAAAATATTCAGTTCGCTCCACAGGGCTGCCTTTACCACATCTTCCACGGTAAGACAAACCCCATCAATGGTAACTACAGGTGTAGAATTCCTGTATACAGGAAATTCTGGTAGCTCGTTGATCATTTTTAAAAGTTTTTTATACTTCATCTTCTTCTTCCAGAAAAGCTTTTATCTTAGCCTTTATTTTGCTATGATGAGAACCTTCCCAGTAAATTTTGCCACACTCAGGACAACGATAAAAAGAAAAACAAGTTCGATAAGCATAGGAGGGAATTTTTTCTCTGAATTCCGAGATATTGTCAATTTTTTCTACAAGTTTGTTACAATGCACACATCTGGAAAATAACCTTTTCCAGGGATTTAATTTCAAACTCTTTACCACCATTTTAATTTGCTGATAAGGGTCTGAGGAGGTGATATATATGAAATTACTCTCCTTATTTTTTCGTACCAATTCGCTATCTTTGGTAAGAATTATTCTTTTTTCCTCTTTTGCCTTTTTAACCAGATCCTCATCGGGTATTGAAGGGTAATAAAGTGTATCAAATCCCATTAATCTTAACCATCGGGCCAGTTTTCCAAGCATTGAGTCAGCAATAAACTTATGACTCATCAATAAAGAATCTTTTTCGCCCTTAAATACTCGGGCTCTCGTATTCTCTCGAGCTCTCTTTTTACAAAATTCAGCCCCACCACACATACATCAAAATTCTGAGCCAGTTTTCTGAAAAGGGGTACCTCCCGTCTATATTCGCTGCAATCAAACTGGGATACAATCCAGTAAGATTCTTTGCCCACACGAATATATTCTCGAAAGTGATCAATCCACATAACACCAGCTCTTTTTTTCAAACTCTCAGGGAACATTCCGGTGAAAAAAAGCGTATAATCTCCAATATGTTTGCGCACCTCTCTTTCTCTTTCCAGTGACCTGGCACGGGAGGCCTGATCAGATTCGGCCAGCATTTCTCCCACCTTCTCTAATTTTTTCCCCCGTGAATCTCTGAGTTTATAAAGGTTGTCTATATGAATAAATTCTAGAAGGAGATCGGAGATGTAAAGAGTAATATCAGGGTCACAAAGTCCGATATACTCATAGAAACTACGCTCTGTTAAGGCGGTAAATAGCCTGCTTAAAGGATGCCTTTTGGGGATATCTTTTTTCATTTTCATCCCTCAAGCCACCCCCACTTATTTATCATAAAACCTTATTAATAAAAATCAAGGCCTTTTTATTAATTTTTTGTAATGGAATATGAGAAAACCACAGTAAAAAGAAGCCTCTAAACGGGAAAGATGGATTGGTTTTTATCTTCGTTAGCTGGATGTTCTTAGAGATTCCTCTATGAAGTGGGGATCTCTTGCTCTCATTAGAGCCTCTTCTCTGCTAATCAATTTTCTTTTGACCAGACTCACCAGAGATTGATCCATTGTTTGCATCCCTGCCTGGAAACTTGTCTGCATTATATTGTAAATCTGGTGAGGTTTGCCGGAACGAATTAGATTGGCAACAGCTGGCGTACCAATCAAAATTTCTACCGCTGGAACTCTTCCCCTCCCATCCTGCCTGGGAATTAAATTTTGAGCAATAACAGCTACCAGAGTTGCAGAAAGTTGTGTTCTTATCTGAGACTGTTGATAAGGAGGAAAAACGTCAATTATTCTATTTATTGCCTCCGGAGCATTAGGAGTATGGAGGGTAGCCAGAACCAGATGGCCGGTCTCTGCAGCGGTTATTGCTGTAGAGATCGTTTCCAGATCCCTCATCTCGCCTATCATTATCACATCAGGGTCCTGTCTCAAGCAATACTTAAGAGATGACGCAAAAGAAAGAGCATCTCCTCCTATTTCCCTTTGCTCTACTATACTTTTTCTGTGAGAATGAAGATATTCAATAGGGTCTTCTATAATTATGATATGTACAGCTTTGGTTCGATTAATAATATCAATCATGCAGGCAAGAGTGGTTGATTTACCGCTTCCTGTAGGTCCTGTAACCAGTATGAGTCCCTTATCTTTGAGACATAATTTTTTAATAACCATGGGGAGATTTAACTCTCTGAGAGATGGAACTTCATAAGGAATAAGTCTGACGGCTGCCGCTACAGAACCTCTCTGATAGTGAGCATTTATGCGGAATCTTCCCATTCCAGAGACACCAAAAGAAAAATCAAAATCTCTTTTTTTCTCAAACATGATTCGCTGGTTCTCGTCCAGCAGAGAATACACAAGAGATTTAACTGTTTCCGGGTCAAGAGGTTTATCCTCTTCAAATTTCACCTCTCCGTTTACCCGGAAGGCAGGCGGAACACCAGCTACAAGGTGCAAGTCAGATGCACCTATTTTCCTCATTTTTTCCAGTAGTGCCTTCATCTCCATTGCATTTTCTCCTTTTTTTAATCTTAAAAAGGTCAGCTCCTACCATATAATTCTGGATAAGTAAGAATATCCCTGCACCCATTACAATATCTCCTATACTTAATACCCGGGGTCTGGGATAGGGTGGAGGTAGAGGGATTATATCAGCCAAAAAATTTAGCCTTGTCTGAGGACCTGCCACTGTGTGAACCACATAATTTTTACTTTGCAGTAAAGGTAACATATCCTCCATTCCTACCTTTTTTAGAGCTTCAACTAAAACAGGCATCTGTCCTTTATTAACAGCGATAACCAAAAAGTTAAGCAAAATCCCGACCCCGAATATCTCCATCTCTTTTATATGTCTGTTATACCATATTCCAGCCAAAAGAATAATATATGAAAATAAATGCAGATAAATTCCCCACTGCCCAAACCAGCTAATTCCTCTTTCCCCTCCTACAACAAGTATATACTGAAGGACAAAGGGGATAATTATTAGCTCAATTTTATGAAGCTCCATTTTAGCTAATTTTATTAATTTACCACCTCGCAAAAAGGCAATGATAAGAGAAATTACCAGAACATCAAGTAGCATCTCTTTCTAACACCCTGAGAAAAGCTTCCACAACCTTTTTATCAAACTGTGTTCCCGCACATTTTTTAAGTTCTGCAATAGCCTCTTCTTCTGAAAGCGCTTCTCTGTAGGGTCTGCGTGAGGTCATAGCATCATAAGCATCAACAACGGCAATGATTCTGCTACCCAGAGGTATATTTTCTCCTCTCAGCCCATCAGGATAACCTTTCCCGTTGTATCTTTCATGATGATGATAAATCAGTTTTGAGGCATCAACAAAGGAATTTATCTGACCGATTATTTCTGCTCCAATAATCGAATGCTTCTTAATCTGATCCCACTCCTCTTTGGTGAGAGAGTTGCTTTTGGAAAGGATTCTGTCAGAGACACCTATTTTGCCTATATCATGTAAAATAGCAGCATATCTTATAATTTCTGCAGAATAAATGGAAAGCCCCAGCTCTCTTGCTATTGCCATGGCATATCTCGCCATTCTTTCAGAGTGCTTTTCAGTATAGGGATCTCTTGCTTCTACTGCAGCTGCCAGAGCCTGAATTATATTCAAATGTTCTTTCCTCATTTCCATATAGAGTCTATAAACCCGGTAGGCAATAAAAAGAGGAAACATCATGAAGACCACAGCCCACCAGCTTATCAAACGATAAATTAGGGCCATCAGGAAACCAAGAGGGGTTTGAGCAAGATAGTTCGGGACAGCCCAGCGAAAATTGTGCGACCACATATCAAATGCGGAAGTATTTCTTTGTAAAGCCAGCACAGTGGATACCAAAAATGAGTTAAGCACAAAATAAGCCAGGGCAGCAAGACCAAGAGACATAATATTGGCAGAAGCTACATTTTTTATAATAACTCCCCCTGTATGTGTATAAACCAACCAGGCACCTGATGTGGAAATAGCGAATTGCCCGCAGTTAAATAAAATTTTGATTATATCAGCATTTTTGCCTTTTTTAAGCTCGGTCAAACTTCCACAACTGGCTACCCACACACCTACAACAGGTCCCTGGGTTAAAAGAGTAGCATAAATGATAGGAAAACCTAAGGTAACATAACCTCCATACGGGAGGGAGACAGAGAAGAGTTCAGCAATAAGAACTAAACTTCCCCAAAAAATGAAATTCTTCCATGTCTCCCAGTTCAGATCCGCCTGTAGCGTCCAGGTAAAAAAGAGTATCAGACCGGCTATTGTTACAAAATAAACGTATATCTCAACTTTCTTATTTATAGCCTTCAACTACATCTCCTGTAAAAC
>QMQA01000025.1 GCA_003648845.1 Candidatus Aerophobota bacterium | reverse complement strand
CTCACCGGCAATTAACTTTTCCCTTTGTGTAGGTCGAAGAGAGGAGAAAAATCTCTGACATTCCTTAACACTCATCCTCACAACATCATATATATTCTTACCCCTGATTTTAACTGCCAGGCTCTCCGGACGTAACCTTGCTCCTTTACACACAGAACAGGGAGTCTCCCTTATATATTTTTGGATTTCCTCTTTTACATAGGTTGAGTCGGTTTCCCTGTATCTTCTCTCAAGATTTGGAATAACTCCTTCAAAAGGAGCCCTGTAGGTATAATAATCGCCACCTCGGTATTCGGTAAACTCAATTTCCTCAGAATTTGAACCGTAAAGAATAACCTGTTGAATAGAAGGTGGCAAGTCCTTAAAAGGTGTATCCAGAGAAAATTTATAGTGCCTGGCTACGGAGGCAAGTTGACGAAAATAATAACGGGAGGCAGTTCTTGCCCAGCGATAAAATCCCACCCCTTCTTCCCAGGGAACAATGGCTCCTTCCCTGATAGATTTTTCCGGCTCGGGAACAACCAGCTCCGGATCAATACTTTGCTGAGTCCCAAGACCATTGCAGGCAGGACATGCTCCATAAGGAGAGTTAAAAGAGAACATGCGAGGGGAAATCTCTTCATAGCTTATTCCGCATTGAGGACAGGCAAAACGAAGAGAAAATGGATACTCTTTCTCCCCATCCTTTTCCTTCACCGTGACAAGAATTAGTCCATTGCCCCGCTCACTTGCAAGCTCCAGTGAATCAGCAAGTCTTGACTCAATTCCCTCTTTAATCTTCAACCTGTCTACCACTACCTCTATGGAGTGTTTTTTATTCTTGTCCAGGAATATCTCCTCATCAAGCGACATTATCTTGCCATCCACCCTTACCCTGAGAAACCCTTCTCTTCTTATTTCCTGAAAAAGTTCTCTATATTCCCCTTTCCTTCCTCTTACAACAGGAGCAAGAATCTGAATAGCGGATCCAGATGGAAATTTCATCACCTGTTTTGTGATTTGCTCTATGCTCTGTGAGGAAATCTTGCGGCCACACTTATAACAATAAGGTTCACCTATATGGGCAAAGAGGAGACGAAAATAATCATAAATCTCGGTGAGAGTTGCCACAGTTGAGCGGGGGTTGCTGGAGGCTTTTCTCTGCTCAATAGATATAGCAGGGGAAAGACCTTCAATATAATCTACATTTGGCTTGGACATTTGTTGCAGAAACTGACGAGCATAGTTAGACAGGGACTCGACGTAGCGCCGCTGTCCCTCAGCATAAAGGGTGTCAAAGGCAAGAGAAGATTTACCCGATCCTGATAAACCCGTAATTACCACCAGCTTATTGCGGGGAATCTCAACATCTATATTCTTTAAATTATGTTCTTTTGCCCCTTTAATAACTATCTTATCTTTGCTCATTTTTCTTTGCTCTAAAACTATCGCCTTTTAATTTTAACCTCCAACTATAAAAGGTCAATAAATATAATATAAAAAATCTTATTAAACATTGAGGAATTCCCAAGAGGCAGGCTATTTTTCTAAAGATAAAGAGGCATAACCGACAACTGCACTGTAGTCCCCGGTTATATCACCCGAGGTGCCATATTTTAAAAGCTTCACTTTAACCTGACCCAGACAGAAGGTCACCCTCATCACTGCAAGAACCGGCCCATAGCCACACATGGAAAAATCGCCGGAAGATAGAACTTTTCCCAGATTTTCGGGATCACCGGTTTTGATAGCCTCAAGAATTTCTCTGTCTTCTTTTTCTGCAATCGATCGGGGCTGGTAATGAGTTAAATCTGTGCTGGCCAGAAGAAGCACACCTGAGCGGTCTTTAACTACTTTGAAAATAGCATCACCAAGACTGATGCTGGTAGCAAGAGTTTGATCTGCAAGACAAAGAGGAACGATTTTAAACTCCCCGTTATAGCCATACTGAAGAAAAGGAATTTGAACCTCCAGTGAATGTTCTCTCTGATGAGCTTTCTCGTCCTCTTCAATTAAGGAGGAGGCGCTCTCTAAAAGCTCCTTTGCCAGACCCTCATCTATAGAAATTCTCCCAAGGGGCGTTTCCCATTCTCCTTGAGTCATTATGGCCACAGGAGAACCAAATCCCCGGTGATTTGGTCCCAGAATCATCACCGTTTCAGGTCTTTCTCTTTCAATAACCCTGGCAAAACCCCAGGCTGCTACCGGACCGGAGTACGCATAACCGGCATGAGGACTTATAAGAGCTACAATCTTTCCTTCGCTTTCCTTTGGGGCAACAGGTATTTTTCCCGGACCAAGAGGGTGAAGGAAACACTCCTCTATTTCTTTCTTTAAAGAATCCCTGCTCCCTGGATAAAATGTCCCAGCTACTGCTGCTTTTCTTACCATATCTGTCCTTTTTATTTTTTATAAACTTCAGTTAAAGCTGGACATTGCCCTTTCTATCCCCTCAAGGATGATAGTTTCCACTGCCTCGGCAGCCCTGGGAAAAACTTTTTGCATAACTTCCCACTCCTCGGGAGTAAACTCTTCAAGAACGTATTCTCTCAAGGATATTCCCTCATCAGGCCTTCCAATACCAACTCGCAGGCGTGGAAAATCTCTGCTTCCCAGAGCCTCGATGACCGACCTTACCCCCAGATGTCCCGCATCTCCTCCTTTCCTGGAGATTTTTATTCTCCCCAGCTCCAGGTCCGCATCATCATTTATTACAAGAATATCTTCTACTCCTATTCTGCAACTGTGGAGAATCTGTTTTATTGCAACACCCGCAAGATTCATGTAGGTGAGGGGTTTAACAAGCAAAACTTCTCTCTCCTTTATTTTTACCCTTCCCAATAAAGACTCGTATCGATACTGCTTAACCTCTATCCTGTGCCTTTTAGCAAAAGCATCAATAACCAGAAAACCTGCATTGTGGCGTGTTTTCTCGTATTTTTCACCCGGGTTACCAAGACCAAACACAACTTTTATTCCCCTTTTTTCGCAGACTCCTTTTCCTCCTTGGGCTCTTCTTTTCTTTCCTTCTCTATAACCTCCACCTCCTCAGCCATCACTCCTTTTTCTTCTTCCAGCTTCTCAAGTTCTGCCTCACTAATAGGAGAAAGAATAGAAAGAACGATTTCTTCAGGATTGGTCAGAATCTTAACTTCAGAAGAAACCTGTAGATCCTTCACCTTTATGGAATCGCCTATCTCAAGATCCTTTAAATTCACATCAATATAAGATGGAATATTCTCAGGTAAACATTCTACCTCAACTTCTCTCACCATTTGCTCGATAACACCACCCTTTTTGGTAACAGCTTCCTCTCCTACAAGGCGCAAAGGCACCTCAGTGGAAATTTTTTCTCCTCGTGTAATTTCATAAAAATCCAGATGCTCTATCCTTCCTTTAATCCAGTTGTACTGAGTATCCTTGATTATAACCTCTCTTTTCTCCTCTCCCTCTTTATTTAAAAGTTGAAGAGTGATAATCCTTTCCCCTTCAGAAAGTAAAGATAAAAAATTCTTTAACTGCGATATCTCTATCTCCAGAGGTAGACCCTTCTCAAGGTGAGGCCCGTAAAGAACCCCTGGAATAAAACCTTTTCTTCTCAACCTTCTGGCTTCTGCTTTACCAGTTTTTTCTCTTATCCTTACCTTTAACATCGATTTTCCCATATTTTTACTCCCTTCAAAAATTCAAATATTAAAAAGTGAACTTACAGACCTGTTTTGATGAATACGTTTAATAGCCTCTCCCAGCAGAGGAGCAACCGAAAGAACCTTAACTTTATCCTCATCTCCTTTCAGGTTAAGAGGGATGGTATCGGTTACCACTATTTCCTTCAGGGGCGAGGCTTTAAGTTTCTCAAAGGCATCTCCAGAGAGTACCGGATGAGTGCAGGCAGCATAAATTGTATCAGCACCATTTTTAAGTAAAATATCTACAGCTGCTAATAACGTTCCCCCTGTATCTACTATATCATCAATGATAAGCACCTGCCTGCCCCTCACCTCACCCACAATATGAATAACTTCAGCCTCATTGGCAATGGGCCTTCTCTTATCCACTATAGCTAAAGGTACTCGCAGTACTTTGGCGTAAGTTCGAGCTCTTCTAAGACCCCCGACATCAGGAGATAAAACAACCAGGTTATCAAGTTCTTTTTTTCGGAAATAATCAACAATTACAGGTGCTGCAAAAAGGTGATCCACTTTTATATCAAAGAAACCCTGGATCTGATCCACATGAAGGTCCAGGGTGAGAATACGATCAGCCCCTGCTGTTGTTATCAAATTAGCAACAAGTTTAGCAGTAATTGGAACCCTGGGTCTATCTTTTCTATCCTGACGGGCATAACCATAATAAGGCACAACAGCGGTTATCCTTTTAGCTGAAGCTCTCAGACAGGCATCAATCATAATTAAAAGTTCCATTAAATTTTCGTTAACCGGGGGATGGGTAGGTTGTATAAGAAAAACATCCCTTCCCCTTATATTCTCGTTAATTTTCACATAAGTTTCCCCATCGCTGAAAGAACTTATTTCCATATCACCCAGCTTTATCCCCAGATATTCGGTAATCCTTTGAGCAAGTTGAGGATTAGCCCGACCCGTGAAAACTTTCAATTCTTCATTTAACTCCATCTGCTCCTCCTGAACCTCCTGAAAAAATATTATAACCGGGGAAAAGTAAATGTCAAATAATCAGAAGCATAGTACTAATCCATTAACAGACCTCCATTCACATCCAGGATTTCACCGGTTATAAAGTTTGAATCATCGCAGAATAAAAATAAAGTAGTGGTCTCTGAGGGAATTACTTTAATATTTTTGAGATCTGGTGAGTTTACCAAACTCCTGGATTGTGACAGGAACAGCTATCTTTTTTATCTTATCTAAATTCTGGGCAATTTTTTCAAGGTCTTTTTCCCGGAGCTTTGCCAAGAAACTGACAAATTCACCTTCTGCCAATCGAAACACACATCCTTCAAAAAAGGTTCCCACATGTTCTCCTTTAACATAAATTCTCTTTTTTCTACCACTCATAAAAGATTTAATAGTGTAGCGGTTATTTTTTAAATAATCTCTCACGTATTCCTCAACCTGCTCTCTTTGCAAGTTGCGCTTTCTCACAAATTCTTCATTATACATAATGTGGGGCCTGGGATAAATACTGCCGACAATCCTTATTATGTCATCCTTAATTAATGCACTTAGATAAGTACCCTGACAGTCCCCGGGACAAAGCTCGACATCTATAAATTCTCTTTTTTCCGGACAGTCACCTTTTCTCAGTAATAGTTCAACATAAAACAAATCAGCATTTTTAAGATAGACAGCCTTAACTTCTCGTCCAGTAATCTGCATCTTGTAATTTCACCTTTCCTCTTTTCATCTCACCATAACAGGTTTCCTGGTTAAGCTACGCTCATACAGAAAAAGACCAATGTTTACAAGTACAAGAGTGATAAATCCGGATAGTCCTGTAACACCAACAAGCAAATCATTTCCTCCTTTAATCACCATAATAGCCACTCCTGCAGTAGCATTGAGTGAACCATGAGCAATAGCAGAGGCAATAACGGAATTTGCTTTGATTCTGATATAGCTAAATACAGGGGCAAGAAGGAGACAAAAGATAATCATCATAAATACCCCTTGTACTGGATGTTGGGGGTAGTTGTGACCCTGGAGAATAATTGGTATATGCCATATTCCCCAGATAAGTCCGATAAGGGCCGATGACCTCCAGAATCCCATGTAACCAAGCTCCCTCTGAAGAAAACCTCTCCAGCCCACCTCTTCTCCAAATCCTGCAACTGCATTTACAGTAGGTCCGACAATAAGTCCCTGAATTAAAGCAATCCAGAAGGGATGAACAGGAAAAGTAGTAACCTGGTCTTTCATTCGCTGCAGCCTATCAGGAGGCAAAACTCCCTTAAATCTTTCAAGTAACCCTGTCATTTCTGGAGAATACTCCACTCCAGGAAAAATAAGACTGACTCCTAATGTAACTAAAGCGATGGCAGGTGGAAGCAGCCAGGCTACCAGGAACCATCGATTTAACTTAAACGAAACTCCCAAAGGTTTTTTCAATGCTTCTTTATAGATAAACTTCTGAACGAAAATTGCTGATATCATGGGGCCAAACATATATGCTGTTGCCACTATTATAGCACCTGAGGTGTTCCACCTTCCACCAAGAGCTATGAAAAGAGCTGCTATAGACCAGCTAATGAAAAAGCTTATCCCGATAAATAATCCTACCTTTCTACCTTTCTCACTCATGCTGCATCATCTTTTTTCATTATTAATTTTTTATCCTTGGAAAAACTGCAATCCAGGAATTTTTGCCATTTTTTCCAGAAGGTCCAGTAAACGTGAGAGTATAACAACTATTACCAGATATATAAAGGCTGTTACGAGGAACACTTCAAAATAACGAAAGTTCTCTGCTGCTACAAATTTAGCCTGAGCCATTAATTCGGGTGCTCCTATCATATAAGCTACAGATGAATACTTGAGTGTATAAATGAGCTCATTAGACCAGGAGGGAATCACTATTCTCAAAGCCTGAGGAATAATTATGTTCAGGATAGCTTTGAATTTACTCATTCCAATGGCCCGTGCTGCCATCATCTGGCCCTCATCAATGGACTGAATTGCTCCCCGGAAATACTCAGCCTGGTAAGCGGCACTATTCAGCCCCAAGCCAATTAAAGCAGCTAAAAAAGAGGAAATTTTTATACCATACCTGGGCAGTCCATAATAAACAATAAATAGCTGAACCAGAAGTGGCGTACCGCGGAAAAACTGAATATATCCCCTGCAAAATGCACGAATAGGTGAATTTCCGTATAAACGGCCAAGAGCAAGAGATATTCCTATAACAAATCCTATCGAAATAGCAATAGCAGTCAATTGTAGGGTTACCACCGTTCCTTCAAGAAGATAAGGCATGATTTCTTCGGTTAGCTTAAAAAAGCCCATCTATTCTCTTACTCTCCGTAAAGCTCGGATATTTTATATAAAAACTCCCGTGTTCTTGGATTTCGAGGACAGATAAATATAACTTCCGGAGGACCCTGTTCAACAATAACGCCCTTTTCCAAAAATATTATTTCATCACAGACCGAGCGGGCAAAACCCATCTCATGAGATACCACCAGCATGGTCATCCCACTTTCAGCCAGATTCCTCATTACCTGGAGAACTTCTCCTATCAGTTCGGGATCAAGAGCCGAGGTAGGTTCGTCAAAAAGAATAAGTTTGGGGTTCATAGCCAGTGCCCTGGCAATACTGACTCTTTGCTGCTGTCCACCAGAAAGTTGAGCTGGATAACAATGAGCCTTTTCTGCCAGACCAACCTTCTCCAGCATGGCCATGGCTATCTCAGTTGCCGTCTTTTTGGGAAACTTTTTTACCTTTGTTAAACCAATGCGAACATTATCAAGGGCAGTAAGATGGGTAAATAAATTAAAATTCTGAAAAACCATTCCTATAGTTTGACGAACATGATCTATTTTCACTCCGGGATGAGTAACCTCTACCCCGTCAAGCCACACACAACCTTTATCCGGTCTGGTAAGACCATTTATACAACGAAGAAGAGTAGTTTTTCCTGTTCCCGAAGGTCCTATAATTACTTTTGTTTCACCCTTTTTTAACTCAAAGGAAACACCTCTCAAAACACTTTCTTTCCCATAAGATTTGTGTAGATTCTCCACTTTTAGAAGTAACTCATTCTTCTCCATCACCACCTCAGACCCTCCTGGTTAATCTTCTTTCATACCCGGGAATAGCTACTTTTTCCTCCAGCAAGCCGAGTAGTCGATTGCCAGCATAGGTAAGCAGGAAATAGATAAAAGCAATTATTATATAGATCAGCATGGGCTCAAAAGTTCTCGCAATAATGTATCTTCCCTGTCTCACCAGTTCAATGACCCCAACTGCATAGGCAAGTGAGGTATCCTTCAGAACACTGGAGTACTCATTGGACCAGGGAGGAATTGACAGGCGAAGTGCCTGGGGGAGGATAATATGCCGGATAGCTTTAAATTTACTCATTCCAATGGCCCGTGCTGCCATCATCTGGCCCTCATCAATGGACTGAATTGCTCCCCGGAAAATCTGGGATTGATAGGCAGAGGAACGAAAACCCAAAGCGAGTATTGCGGAGAGAAAAGGGGAGAGGCTAAAACCAAAATAAGATGAACCAAAGAAAAAAAGAAAAAGAAGGACCAGGGCAGGAATAGACCTGAAAAATCTCTCATATACAGTTATCAAGAAAGAAAGAGGCGCAGGTCCATATACCTGACCAAGACCCAAAAATATCCCTATTATAAGGCCGATTGCCAGAAGAAGCCCGGTTAATTCTACCGTTACTATTGCCCCCCTCAGTAGAGGAGGGAGGCTTGTCCATATGAGAACTATCTTTTCAATTGAATGTTATCTCCTTGTTATTTTACTATTTTATTATTCACCAAAGTATTTAGCTACAAGTTCATCCCACTTGCCGGAGGCTTTTAACTTAGCCATACCTTCGTTGATCCTGGGGAGAATTCCTTTAGGATCTCCCTCTTTTACCAGAAATCCAAATTGTTCGCCTGTAATAATAATTCCTGCTATATAAATGCTTTTCTCCTTGGCCACCGAGGCTTTAGATGCAGGTTCATCCTGAATAACAGCGTCTATATTGCCATTCACAAGATCAAGCACAGCTAAAGGATAAGTTTCGTATAATTTTAATTTTACATTTACTCCTTTTTCAATCAGGTTTTCCTTAATCCAGGAAGCCCCAGTGGTTCCTCTCTGTGCTCCCACAGTCCTTCCTCCAGAAAGAGCTGTTATTATATTGAGGCCGGAATCCTTGCGAATTATAATAGCCTGATCCGAACTCCAGTAAGGCTTTGAGAAATCCACAACTTTTTCCCTCTCTGCAGTTATGGTAAATCCAGAGGCTCCTATATCGTACTTACCCGCAACAATTCCAGGAATGATGGAATCAAAGGCTACATCAACTATTTTAATTTTGTAACCTTCCAGTTTGGCAATCTCCCGCATGACATCAAGGTCAAATCCCACATAGTTTCCCTGCTCATCTACCCATTCAAAAGGAGGCCAGGAAATATCAGAGGCAACTATATAGGTAGGTTTTTCTGCCAGAGAAAATCCGCTGCAGACAACAAGACCCAGAAAAACTACCATAACCACTATTTTTGCTTTTTTCCTCACTTTCTCTCTCCTTTTTGTTTTGAGTATATTTTTACCTAAATTAGAAATATCTGTCAACCTAATAAAAGGAAAAGGGGGAAAGGGGGCAGGTTACTTTTTTAATTTAATATCCAGGTTTTCTTTCAATCCCTCATAGGTAGGCTCTCAACATTGTCTCAGCAAACTTCTCGGGCAGCTTTTCGCTTTTTACACTTTTATATTCGTTTATCATTTTACGCCTATGGTATCACGGCAATATCCTTATGTTTTCTAAGAATTTCATCTGCCAGCCTTTCTAAGGCTCTAAAATCTTCCTCTTTTGGATATCCTTTAGCTATTACTGGTTCAAGAATTTCCGCCTTT
>QMQA01000024.1 GCA_003648845.1 Candidatus Aerophobota bacterium | reverse complement strand
TACCTTCCCTATGGATTTGGGTCTTTCGGAGTTAAAGTAGTAGCCATTTTCTTTTTTTTCTATGGTAGGTGAAGGCAGGTAAGGTGCAAGTTTTTCCTTTGCTCCTACAGGTCCTGAGCCAGGTCCTCCTCCTCCATGAGGGGTGGAAAAAGTTTTGTGAAGGTTGAAATGCATTATATCAACTCCAAAATCTCCAGGTCTTGTTATACCCATAAGGGCGTTGAGATTGGCTCCATCAAGGTAAACAAAACCTCCTTTAGAATGAACAATTTCAGCTATATCCAGGATCTTTCTCTCAAACAGCCCCAGGGTATTAGGAACTGTGAGCATTATACAGGCTACTTTTTCGTCCATTTGTTGATAGAGGTGTTTCAGGTCAACCTCTCCTTCCTGATTGGAATTTATCTTTACCACCCCGAATCCTGCCAGAGAGGAGCTGGCCGGATTTGTTCCATGGGCAGAATCAGGAATGAGGATTTTCTCCCTTTTTTCTTTTTTATCCTCAAAGAAGGCTCTGATCATTAACATGCTGGTAAGCTCTCCATGGGCTCCCGCTGCAGGCTGAAGGGAGACCTTATCCATCCCGGAGATCTCCTCCAGCATTTTACCTGTTTCATAAAGAATGTGAAGAATTCCCTGGATTGTAGAGAGAGGCTGGTAGGGGTGAAGTCCACAGAAGTGAGGAAGGGAAGCCAGAGTTTCATTTATTTTAGGATTGTATTTCATGGTACAGGAGCCGAGAGGGTAAAAATTGGTATCTATACTCATATTTTTCTGGGAAAGTCTGGTAAAATGACGGACCAGATCCAGCTCACTTACCTGAGGAAGACCTAATTCTGTCTTGCGCAAATTGTAAGCTGGAACAAATTTTTCTATTTCTTCTTTTTTGAGGTCAGTCTCGGGCAAAGATACAGCAGTCCTTCCTGGCCTGCTTTTTTCAAAAATTAAAGCTTCATCCATTTATCTCTCCTAACAGAGAAACTAATTTATCCATTTCCTTTTCGGTCCTTTTTTCAGTGGCGCAGAAGAGAAGGTGGTTTTTAAGCTCAGGGTAAAATCTTCCAAGATCCAGTCCTCCCAGAATTTTTTCTTCCAGAAGTCTTTGATTTATCTTTTCACAGGATGCAGGAACCTTTATCACAAATTCTTTAAAAAAGGGAGCAGAAAAGGGTGATGAGTATCCGGGAAGATTCTCTATTTTTTCCTTCAAATAATGAGAGTTTTTCAGGCAAAACAGGGCTACTTTTTTTAGACCTTTCTCTCCCAGACAGCAAAGATAAATACAGGCCCTTAAGGCATTTAAAGCTTGATTGGTACAGATGTTGGAGGTAGCTCTTTCCCTTCTTATATGTTGCTCTCTTGTCTGGAGAATTAGAACAAATGCTCTTTTTCCCTTCTTATCCTGAGTCTCTCCCACAATTCTTCCAGGCATCTGACGCAGGAATTCTTTACGAGTGGTAAAAATACCAAGACATTCTCCCCCCAGATAAGGAGGGCTGCCAAGAGACTGACCTTCTGCCACGACTATATCTGCATTGTACTCTCCGGGAGGGGATAAAAGACCCAAGGATACAGGATCACAGCTTACAATATAAAGGGAGTCAAATTTATGAGCAATTTTTTCTATCTCCTGCATATTCTCAAGGTATCCAAAAAAGTTGGGGTTTTGAACAATAACACCTGTTGTTCTCCCATCCACTTCATCTTCCAGCCGATTAAGATCCAGTGTTCCATCAGGGGTGCATGGTATCCGGATGAGCTTTATCCCCAGAGGTTTTGTGTAAGTTGATAGAACCTGGTAGTACTCCGGATGCAGGGTTTTAGCTACCAGAAATTTCTCCCCTTTCCTTATACGATAGGCCATAAGAGCTGCCTCTGCCAGAGAGGCTGCTCCATCGTACATGGAGGCATTGGATACATCCATCTTAAAGAGGTTGCAGATAAGAGTTTGATATTCATAAATAACCTGCAGTGTTCCCTGAGATGCCTCGGCCTGGTAAGGGGTATAACAGGTATAGAATTCTGAACGAGAAGCTAAGTGTTCCAGCACCGCAGGAATGAAATGATCGTATACTCCTGCTCCCAGAAAGCAGGTATACTCTTCTAAGGAAGCATTTTGCCGGGAGAAATTCTTTATCTCCCGGGTAAGCTGTATTTCCGAGATACCAGAAGGAAGATTTAAAGGGGAGGAAAGGCGAATTTCCTCGGGAACGGTAATTAAGTCTTCTATTGATTTTACTCCTACCTCGGCTAACATCTGTTGTCGATCCTTTAAAGTATGAGGAATATACGGCAGATTCATTTTTACCCTCTCCGTACTAAATGTAGCTTTTTATATAATCTTCTGCCAGTCTGTCCACTCCATTCCATGGGCCTCAGCTACCGGTTTGCAGGTTATTTTTCCTTTTGCAAGATTTAACCCTTTGGCAAGACCCTGATCCTTGATAAAGGCCTGACGACAGCCTCTGTCAGCTATTTCAATAATGTAGGGTAAAGTGGCATTGGTCAGGGCCAGGGTAGAGGTTCTGGCATAAACCCCTGGTATATTGGTCACACAGTAATGAATAACACCTTCTACAGTAAAAGTTGGGTTATCATGAGTGGTGGGGTGTGTGGTTTCAATGCACCCTCCCTGATCTACAGCTACATCCACAATCACTGAGCCTTCTCGCATTAGTGAGAGCATCCTGCGAGTTATAAGGTGGGGAGCTTTAGCTCCAGGGATAAGTACTGCCCCAATAACAAGGTCCACAGAAGGAAGAATTTTCTGAATAGCATAGCTGCTGGAATAACAGGTGGAAACATTAGGAGGAAGAACATCGTCTAAATAACGCATCCGGTAAGGGTCTATTTCCATTACGATAACTCTTGCACCAAGTCCTGCAGCTATTTTGGCTGCATTAGTTCCTACTGTTCCTCCCCCCAGAATTAGAATCCGGGCCGGAAGCACGCCAGGAACCCCACCTACAAGGATGCCTGCTCCTCCTTTGTGTCTTGCAAGAAAATAAGCTCCAATAATAACTGCACTTCTTCCTGCTATCTCACTCATAGGAGCAAGAAGGGGAAGTCTTTTTTCTTCATCTTCAACCGTTTCATAGGCTATTGCCATTATACCTTTTTTTAAAAGAGCTAAGGTGAGATTTTTATTTGCTGCAAGATGCAGGTAGGTAAAAAGGATCTGGTCTTTGTGGAAAAGATCAACCTCAGAAGGTAAAGGCTCTTTTACCTTTACAATCATCTCAGCTTCATCAAAGAGACTCTTTTTGTCTGAGGCCAGTTTTACCCCCACCTCCTGATACTCACTATCAGAAAAGCCAGAGGCTATACCTGCTCCTTTTTCCATAAGAACCTCATGGCCTCTTTCCACCAGCGCCTTTGCTCCAGCAGGAGTAAGAGCTACTCTCCACTCCTCTTCCTTTATCTCTTTTGGCAGGCCTATTATCATTTATTTCCTCCATCTCTCCTTTTATATATCCTGGGGACTCTTTTGCTTATGCCACACAGAATCTCATAATTAATGAGATCTGATTTTGAGGCAATTTCATCTGCCGAAATCTGTGCACCGTTTTG
The DNA here is from genome assembly GCA_003648845.1 of Candidatus Aerophobota bacterium. Next base: position 6,035 of record QMQA01000024.1, on the reverse strand, counting down.
CTTGCCAAACAAAACCACTTCATCACCTACCTTCACATCTGGAATATGAGTAACATCTACCAGGGTCATATCCATACATATCATGCCTACCACGGGAGCTCTTTTTCCCTTGATAAGTACCTCTCCTTTGTTGGATAAAGCTCTGGGGTAACCATCTGCATAGCCTACGGGCAAGATAGCGATTAAACTTTTTCTCTTAGTAGTGAAAGTTCTGTCGTAACTAAGACTATATCCTGCAGGTACTCTTTTTAAATAAGTTATCTTGGTTTTAAAACTCATAGCAGGTTTTAAGGGTATTGTCCGATTCATTTCAGGTGAGGGATAAAGTCCATAAAGTATAATCCCTGGTCTTACTAAGTTAAAATAAGATGAAGCAAAACCCACGACTGCTGCACTATTGGCAGCATGCTTTAGAGGAATGTGAATTTTTTCCCTCTCTAAATTAGAAATTACCTCTTTAAACTTTTTGATCTGCAGTTCGGTAAAAGCTTTATCCTCATCTGCTACCGAAAAATGAGTAAAGATGCCCTCTATTTCAATACCTTCCAGACACGAGCTCTCCTTAACAAAAGCAGCTACTTCCTCCGGGAAAATCCCCAATCTTCCCAGCCCGGTATCTACCTTTATGTGGACTTTGGCAGTTTGATTCCAGGATTGAGCCTCATTTGATAAGGTCTCAATTAGCTCTCTACTGCAAACAGTCTGAGATAAGTTATATTTGATTACCTCGTGGACCTGGTCTGGTGGAGTTGACCCCAGAATTAGAATTGGTGATTGAATTCCAGCCTCACGCAGCTGAATTGCCTCCTCAACTAAAGCTACAGCTAACCACTGGGCTCCGGCATCTATGGCAACTTTTGCTACCTCGACTGCTCCATGTCCGTAGGCATTAGCCTTCATCACTGCCATTATTTTTGTCTTATTACCAACCTTCTTACGTATCTGGTGAATATTATAGGCAATACTGTCTAAGTCGATTTCTACTCTCGTGGGTCTCATTTTACCTTTACTCCGTTTCTTAGAATTTTACTCGACTCGTCCTGTTCTTATCCTCTCGCCCATCTTTGATATGGCTGCTTCTCTACCAATTAGACCTCGAGGTCTGAACCGGAGGAGCAAGATAATAGCTATTCCTATAACCAAAACCCGGACGAAAGGAGCGCGCAACTGCCAGGCTTCCGGTAAAAAACCTGTAAGAATCTCACTCACTGTCCAGGTACCCCACAGAACATAAGCACCCAGTATGGAACCTTTATTATTCCCGGAACCCCCAATAACTACCATACATAGACAGAGGAAAGTAATCATAACATCATCAAAAGTTCTTGGGTTTATATACTGGATGTAATGTCCATACACGGCTCCGGCGAGTCCCATATACATACTCCCGATTATCCAGGATGTCCTTCTCCACTTGTAAACATCTTTCCCCACCATTTCAGCTAAGGTCGGATCCTCCTTTATTATTCCCAGAGTTCTTCCCCAGGGAGATCTAACTCCTTTCTCAAGCAAAAAGTAAACTCCTACCAAGATACCTAAGGCTACTGCTGTATATACCCAATCAGAGGTAGCCGGACTTAGCATCTCGCCAAATGGTCTGGGTATTCCTCCAATTCCCCATACCCCGTTAGTTAACCACATTTCGTTTTTGAATATCAGGATCACAACAGTTGAGAGCATAATAGAGGCAATAGCTAAGAAGCCAAATTCCAGACGGAGAACAAAAGCAATAGCATAAGCTAAAAGAGCGGCAAAAACTACTGCTCCTGCCAGTCCAACAGGATAGGGCAGACCAAAGCCTCCAATCATACCACCCCAGTCAGGCCCTGTTAAAATAGCTGAGGTGTAAGCACCCACAGCGAAAAAGGCAGCTACTCCAATGTTAAAAAGCCCGGTATATCCCCACTGCAGATTTAATCCGAGAGTAGCTATTGCATATGAAGCACCTATGCATAAAATGGATATAAGATAACCCATAATTTCACCTCTCTAAAAAAGTTCCTTTCCAGACTCCCTGCGGCCTGAAATATATTACCACCAAGAACAATGCACAGGATAGGGCGACTTTATAAGCACTCATCTCAACGGGGACTCCCCAAAAATTAAGAGGTATCTGAATTAAATTTGAACCAAATTCTTCCGCTATTCCTACCAGATAACCGGCGGCCAAGGTCCCCAGGATAGCCCCTTCTCCACCACAAACTACACACACAAATATTCCCAAGAGTATAAACCATCCCATAAGGGGACGAATCTGGATGGTAAGTCCATAAAGTATTCCGGCAAGTGCCGTCACAAACCCGGCAATCATAGTAGTTGTTGTATGAACAGTCTCTGGTTCAACCCCACATACACTTGCCAACATAGGATTCTGAGCGGTTGCCAGCATTCCTCGGCCCAATTTTGTCCGATATTGGAAAAAATATAGAGCGACCACCACCACCACAGCTACTATCAAGGTAAGAAGCTCAGCTGGTGTCACCATGATCCCCCAGGGACCTTTTATTCCGACAGAAGCTCCTGGATAATAGTATTTTGGCTGAGGACCCCAGATAAGCCAGATGATACTTCTTACTGCAAATAACAGTCCAAACGAGGTCAGGTAAAAGAACATAAAAGGAGCTCCCCTATCTCTTAATGGCTTAAATAGAGCTTTGTCTGCTGCGGTCATAGCTATCCCTAAAGCGACCATCGAAACTATGGCAGCTATTACCAGCTCTACCCCTCCCCACTGGGGTAAAATTTGCTTCATAGTCCAGGCAAAATAAGCACCAAGAGCGAGCCAGGGAGCTACTGTAAAATTAAAATACCTCTGTATGAGAAGTACATATGAGCAACCCAAAGCTCCCAGTGCTACTATACTTCCATACACTAATCCAGATACTATCCATCCACCCATAATTTAACCTCCAAAATAAAGTTGCATAACTTGATCATTTTTTAGTAAACCCTCTACTGTGTCCTCAAGTACAACCTGTCCAGCCCGGATTAAATATCCCCTTTCAGCTATTTCTAATGCCTCTCGATTTTGGGCAACTATAAGTACGGTTATTCCCTGTTTATGTAGCTCCTTTACTTTATCCAGAACTTCCTTTACAAGAGATGGTTGCAGACCGGAAGTGGGTTCATCCAACAGCAAAAGGTCCGGTTCAACCATTAATGCTCTGGCTATAGCCAGCATTTGTCTTTGTCCTCCAGAGAACTGCCCAGCAATCTGGTTCCTTCTTTCTTTTAATATCGGAAAAAGCTGGTAAACTCTTTCCAGCATTTCTGAGAATTTTTCTTTTGGCAGAGTATAAGCCCCCATGCGCAGATTATCAATACAGCTCATTTTTGGGAATATTTTGTCTTCCTGGGGAATGTAACCTATACCTAATTCTAAGCGTTCTCTGGGAGTTTTGCCGTTTAACCTCTCACCTTTAAAGATTATCTCACCTTTTCTTGGAGATAAAACACCGGATATAGTTCTCAAAAGAGTGGTTTTTCCAGCTCCATTGGGTCCTATTATTGCTGCTATCTCTCCTTTTTTTACCCTTATAGAGGCATCAAACAATACATCCACTCCTCCATAACCAGCAGTTACTTTATTGGTCTCAAGTATTATATTTTCTTCTTTAGCCATTTATCTTACCTCCCCAGGTAAGCATCTATTACCTTTTCATCGTGCTGTACTTTTTCGGGAGGTCCTTCAGTTAGGTAAGTTCCATCAACCATAACAATTATGGGGTTGCACAACTTCATAATTACATTCATATCGTGCTCTACTACAAAAAAGGTTATTCCTTTCTCTCTGGATATTGTTTTGATATAGTCATTTATCTTGCCCTGCATAACTGGAGGGACTCCTGCTTCTGGTTCGTCCAGCAAAACAAGCTCCGGTTCCACCATCATCATTCTTCCCAACTCGAGCAATTTTCTTTCCCCTCCTGCCAGATTCCCAGCAAGTTCACCAGCTTTTCCGTCCAGTTCCAGGAATTTTAGTATGTCCATAGCCTTTTCAATATACTCATTTTCTTGTTTTTTTACCTTATCTGGTCTGAACCAGTTCATCCAGAGCTGTTCACCTTCTTGCTTTGGTGGAACTGCTAACAAATTTTCCAGTACAGTTATGTTGTGGAACTCCCGCGTGATCTGGAATGATCTGTATATTCCCTTAAGAAACACCTCGTGGGGTTGGAGTCCTGGTTGCAATTTCTCACCGTTGAAGAAAATTTCACCAGAGTCCATCTCATAAAATCCGGTAATTAAATTAAAGAGGGTAGTTTTACCAGCTCCATTGGGTCCAATTAATCCGGTAATTTTCCCGCGTTCAACCTTCAGCGAGCAATCTCTGACTGCCCTAATCCCTCCAAAACTTTTGCTTACATTTTTTATTTCCAGTATTGGAGGCACTCTGATCCTCCTTTTTTATTTTTAGAAGCTCTCCCAGGTTTAAACCGGGAGAGCTTCTCTTTAGATAATTCTAAGGTAGGTATCTTGGGCCAAGTTTTTCTCTGGAGACTGGTTCTGGCAGAAGATTTTCTATTACTACTATTTTACCCTCTTTTACCTGCCAGATAGCGACCGCTCCCACTATATCCCCGTACTTGTCAAATTCTACTGTACTGGCAACACCTACATAGTCAGTATCTATTCCCTGTGCTGCCCAGGCGAGTCCTTTCTTTATCTCCTCAGGTCCTGCATAGAATTTCCTTCCTGGAGCGTTGTTGGCTGGTCTCATATTGTCTCTTATATCCTTAGGCGTGAGCTCCTCAGGCAGCTTACCGGATCTGGCAACAGCTACAGCGAAAGCTACTACGGCATCATATCCTGGTTCAATAAAGGGCTTGGTTGGAAATGTGCCAAATTCTTCCTCATATTCTTTTCGAAAGGTTTCCAGGGAAGGACCTGGTAGAACACCTGAAGCTGTACCTTTGACACCTTCAAGGTTCTTTGCCCCTATTCCTTCTACTACTTCCGGTGCCATCCAGGCATCACATCCATACCAGGGAATTACGTCTGGTCCGTATCCCATGGCTATTGCTTGTTTGCCCATAACTATCATGTCTTCCGGGTAAACTATCATTGCTACAGCATCAGGCTTAGGGGTACGCTCGAAAACCATCGATAATTCCGCTTTGTAGCTGGGTTTTCCAAGCTCATGGGGGATTTTGGCCAGTACCTCCCCTCCCAGTTCCGTGAACCTCTGGGCAGTAGCATCGGCTATACCAAGACCGTATGGATTATTGGCGTAGTTTAGGACAATTTTTCTTGCTCCGTCCTCCCACATCATCTCTGCCAGTGCTGCTCCTTGATACAAATCATGCATGCAGGCTCTGAAAAAGTAATCATCGTCTTTCATAACAGAAAGCAGAGGAGAGGTGCAACCTTGACCTATATGGACAATCTTGTTAGGGATAGTAACTGCCTTGGCAGCAGCCATAGTTACCCCACTGGAGAAACCTCCAATTACATAAGGAACTCTATCAATTTTGACTAATTTCATAGTAGCATCAACGCCAGGAGTAGGCATAGATCCTGAGTCTCTATATACACAGACAAGTTTTCTGCCCAGAATTCCACCCGCCAGGTTCACATCCCTTACACCTAATCTCACACCGGTTTGCTGAGGCAGGCCGAAGGGAGCAGAGTCCCCGGTTAAGGGAAGAAGAGACCCGATTTTGTAAGGTTTAGCAGAGAAGGCCATCTCACCAACCAGGAGGATAACAATCAATGTACAAATTACAAAAAAAGTTTTCCTTCCTTTTTTACTCATTTTTTGTCTCCTTTTCCCAGGTTCAGGTTTTTTTATGCTCCATGATTTTTGCCAGCGTAGACTTTGGCCTGCTTGGTCTATCACCTCCTTTTTTGGCCTGTCTATCTGCCCTTTCATTTATTTTTCCTCCTGCTTTATCCACTCCTCATATTCGTCCGGGCCCATTAGGCTATTTAACTCTTCTGGATTTTCTATCTTTACTTTGATCATCCAGCCCTCACCATAAGGGTCTTTGCTTACCAGATCTATTTTGTGGGATAGTTCCTGGTGAATCTCTATT
>QMQA01000023.1 GCA_003648845.1 Candidatus Aerophobota bacterium | reverse complement strand
TGCCCTATTGTTCCAATGTTAACATGGGGCTTGGTCCTGACAAACTTCTCCCTTGCCATCTTTTATTCCTCCTTATTTTCCTTATCTTTAGAAATGGTAACCATCCATTCTATTTCCCTGAAGCCCACGACCGGATTCGAACCGGTGACCTCATCCTTACCAAGGATGCGCTCTTCCCCCTGAGCCACGTGGGCAAAATAAACTTTCAGTGGGGAGGGATGGATTCGAACCATCGTAGGCAATTGCCAACGGGTTTACAGCCCGCCCCATTTGGCCACTCTGGCACCTCCCCTCTTCTGGCACTGAATTTTAGTCGTCAATTTATTAGTTTTACCACTACAAGTACAAGAGCAAGCCAAATTTTTTCTTGCATATTTATATAAAATAAACTAAAAATGACAACCCCCCTCTTTGGTTGTCACTTTATCTTTCCCGACTTTTATCTTCCCTATTCCAGTTTGGCCTGTGCGGCTGCAAGTCGGGCTACAGGTACCCGATATGGTGAGCAGCTCACATAATCAAGGTTATTACGGTAGCAGAACTTAATTGAAGATGGCTCCCCTCCATGTTCTCCGCAAATTCCTACTTCTAACTGCGGGTTTGCGGCTTTCCCTTTTTTTGTCCCCATAGCTACCAGTTGCCCTACACCTTCCTGATCCAGAATCTGAAAAGGATCATCCGAGAGAATCTTTTTTTCAAGGTAAACGTGAAGAAATTTTCCTTCCGCATCATCCCGGCTGAAACCCAGTGTAGTCTGTGTAAGGTCATTGGTCCCAAAAGAGAAAAAGTCCGCAACTCTGGCTATTTTATCTGCACACAAAGCTGCACGAGGAAGCTCTATCATTGTACCTATTTTGTATTTAAAGTCAACCCCCTTCTCCTTTATCACCTGTTTGGCTATGAGGTCAATATCTTCTCTTAAGATTGAAAGCTCTTTTTCTTCAATAACTAAAGGAATCATAATTTCAGGGAAAACTTCTACGCCCTCAGCTACAAGCTCTGCTGCTGCTTCAAAAATGGCTCTTGCCTGCATCTGGTAAATTTCGGGGAAAGTTATTCCCAGTCTGCAGCCTCGATGACCCAGCATAGGGTTCATCTCTTTTAAATCAACAATTCTTTGTAGAAGATTTTCTTTCTCTTCTATCTCCTTTTTATCACCACCCTGAATTTTAAGTTTCGTAATCTCTACCAAAAGATCCTCATAATTGGGCAAAAATTCATGCAAGGGAGGATCCAGTAACCTGATAATTACAGGTAAACCCTCCATCTCTTTAAGTATCCCCTTAAAGTCTTCCTTTTGTATTGGCTCCAGTTTCTCCAGAGCCTGTCTTCTTTCTTCTTCTGATTGGGAAAGAATCATCTTCTGTACATAGGGAAGCCTGTCTTCTCCGAAAAACATATGCTCTGTGCGGCAAAGTCCGATACCTTCAGCTCCCATTTCCCGGGCAACTTTTGCATCAGCTGGGGTATCGGCATTAGCTTTTACCCCCATGGTTCTAACCTCATCTGCCCATTCCAGAAGCTTTTTAAACTCTCCGCTTAACTCCGGTTCTATTGTTGGTACCTCTCCTTTTATCACCTGACCTGAACTTCCATCAATAGTGATATAATCACCTTCTTTAAAAACCATTCCGTTTACCGTAAACTGAGCCTTTCTCTCATCTACCTTAATAGCCTCACAACCAGCAACACAGGGTTTACCCATACCTCTTGCTACTACAGCAGCGTGGCTGGTCATCCCTCCTCGAGAAGTTAAAATCCCCTGGGCTACCGCCATTCCATGGATATCTTCTGGAGAAGTTTCTCTGCGTACCAGAATAACTTTTCTGCCACCATTTGCCAGTTCAACCGCTCTGTCAGCGGTAAACACAACAGAACCTGTCGCTGCTCCTGGAGATGCGGGAAGACCCCTGGCTAAAACTTCAACTTTCGCCTCGGGATCTATACGCCTGTGTAAAAGCTGTTCTATTTGAGCAGGATCTATCCTGAGTATAGCCTCTTCCTTGCTGATTAATCCCTCTTCCACCATGTCATGGGCTATCTTGACTGCAGCCTGAGCTGTCCTTTTTCCTGTGCGGGTTTGCAGAAGATATAACGTTCCCTTCTCTATGGTAAACTCAAAATCCTGAACATCCCTGTAATGTTTTTCCAGAAGCTCTGTGACTTCTTCAAGTTCCCGGTAAACCCCGGGCATTTCCTTCTTTAGCTCAGCAACAGGTTTAGGGGTTCTTATTCCAGCCACCACATCTTCTCCCTGAGCATTGAGCAGATATTCCCCGTACATCTCCTTTTTTCCGGTAGCCGGGTCTCTGGTAAAGCCTACACCTGTTCCAGAATCTGGCCCCATATTTCCAAAAACCATAGTTTGTACATTGACTGCAGTTCCCCAATGTTCGGGAATCTTGTGTATTCTTCTGTACTCGATAGCTCTCTTATTATTCCAACTTTCAAAAACAGCATCGCGTGCCATCATCAGCTGCTTAAAAGGGTCCTGAGGAAATTCCCTTCCACTTTCCTTTTTTATTATTTCCTTAAACTCGCAAATAAGCTCTTTGAGATCATCAACGGTTAGCTCAATATCCTCTTTTACATCCCTTTCTTCCTTTTTTCTATCTATAGCTTCCTCAAACTTTTCAGCCGGTATTTTTAAAACCACATTACCGAACATCTGTAAGAGTCGGCGGTAACAATCATAAGCAAATCTGGGGTTACCGGTTTTCCTGGCAAGTCCCTCCACACTCCTGTCATTTAAACCAAGATTAAGAACGGTATCCATCATACCGGGCATAGAAATCCTTGCTCCAGATCTTACCGAAACAAGTAAAGGGTCATCCGGATCACCAAACCTTTTTTCTGTAACTTTTTCCAGTCTTTTTAAATTATCTTTTATCTGGTCCTCTAAACCAGGAGGATACTCGCCTCTCTCAGTGTAGTGAGTACAAACCTCTGTGGAAATGGTGAAGCCAGGTGGAACTCTAATTCCAAGATTAGCCATCTCAGCTAAATTAGCACCCTTTCCACCCAGAAGATTCCTCATTTCAGCTGAGCCTTCGGCCCTCCCTTTGGCAAAAAAATAAACGTATTTTTTCATTTTTTCCTCGCCCTCGAATTTCCTACGGTCCTCCAGTTTGGTTACTAATTATATTAAACTTTCCTCCCACGTCAACTTATCTACCCTATAGTTTCTATCTTCTACTCTACTACTCTACCTTTAATGTCTCACCCTTTACCAGAATTTTTACCTCGGTTTTAGCCTTACACTCTCTGGCAAATCTTCTGGCATCATCAATACTTCCCACAATCTCTCCGTAATGCATGGGAATCACAAGATGGGGATTTAAAGATTCAACAGCTTTTAAAGCATCCTCTACCCCCATAGTGTAGGTGCCACCAATGGGAAGAAGAGCCACATAAGGGTTTATTTCCTTCATTTCTGGTATAAAATCAGTATCACCTGGGTGATAGATAGATATACCATTAATCTTCAAGATGTATCCCACCCACCCATTTGCTTTAGGATGATAGGGTTTACCAATATTGTAAGCCGGCACTGTCTTTATGGTCACACCCTTCAAAGAAATCTCCTCACCAGGTCCCACTCCCCTTACATTCCCTTTTAACTTTCCTGTAGCATCGGTTGTAACGAGGATATGTGTTTCCTCACCTTGAATCCTCTCCACATCCTCAGGGGAAAGGTGATCATAATGAGAATGGGTAATCAGTACCAGATCCGCTTCATCTTTCTCCTTTATCTTCCAGGGATCTGTGTAAATTTTGAGATTTTCCCCTCCCTGAATTTTAAAGCTGGCGTGACCTAACCAGGTTATCTGCACCCCCATTTTTACTCTCCTCCACTTATTTAGTTGTTGACTTTAAATACTTATATAACTCACTATCGGTGGTTAGAATAATCACACTGTCTCCTGATAGGGTCTTCTCGTATGTCTCCAAGGTCTTCAAAAAGGAATAAAACTCAGGGTCTTTAGAATAAGCCTGAGCGTAAATCTTTATAGCTTCAGCATCAGCCCGACCTTTAATAATCTGCGCTCTTTTGTAAGCTTCAGAGGTGATTTTTTGAAGTTCCTTCTCCCGCATTCCTTCTATTTCCGCCTTTTTCCCCTGACCCTCTGAACGATACTGTTCGGCCACCCTCTTGCGCTCTGAAATCATCCTGGCATAAACTTTCTGCCTTACTTCTTCCACATAATTGAGCCTTTTTATCCGGACATCCACAAGCTCAATTCCATACTGGGGAACTACCTTTGCAGCCTCTTTTAGAATCTCCCTTGACACATACTCTCTTCCCTTGGTAACCTCTCCTATTTCCTCCTCTTTTTGAACAAATACTTCGGTAACAACAAATTCACGATTTGAATTCCTGACCACCTCATAAAGAGAAGTAGAGGTAATTCTATCTCTGGTAGCAGAATCAATGATGTCATCTAACCTTGCGTGGGCTGCCCTTTCACTTCCCACTGATTGCAAAAACTTAAGAGAGTCCACAATCTTCCAGCGAGCAGTTGTATCCACCCATATGTACTTCTTATCACTGGTAGGAATCTGGGTGGGACTTCCATCCCAGGTAAGAAGTCGTTTCTCAAAGTAGTTGACCTTCTGAATGAAAGGCTTTTTGATGTACAGGCCTGCCCGGGTTATAGGCTTACCTACAGGCTGACCGAATTCAGTTATAACTACCTGTTGAGTCTCATCAACGACATAAAGAGCACTGCTAAGTACAATAAGCCCGATAATAACTGCCACTCCTATGGGTATCCATCTTTCTGGTCTTACCGTTTTCATTTTTCACCCCCTTCCAGAGAAAGTAGGGGCAAGATAGTCCTCTGCTCAGAATCTATCACATATATCTTACCTACCTTGCGAAGAACTTCACCAAGAGTCTCAAGATACAACCTTTTTCTTGTAACCTCTGGAGCCTTTCTATACTCCGACCAGAGAGCAAGAAATTTTTTTGCATCTCCCTCAGCCCGGTTAACCCGCTTAACAGCATAACCCTCAGCCTCTGCCACCATTTTCTCTGCTTCTCCCTTGGCTTTGGGGATAACCTTGTTGTAAGCCTGCCAGGCCTCATTGATAAATCTCTCTCTATCCTGGCGAGCCTCATTGACCTCATTAAAGGATGGTTTAACCGAATCAGGAGGATTGACATCCTTTAGCTTAAGGGTAACGATTTTAATACCAGACTCATAGGAATCTAAAATCTCTTGCAGTTTTTTCTGAGCTTCAGTAGCCGCTTCCATCCTACCTACAGTTAGAACCTCATCTACACTTCTATCCCCCACTATCATACGCATAACTACCTCTGACATATCCCTTATGGTTTTCCTTATGTCCCTGATTTTAAAAAGGTATTTGTAGGGATCAACAATTCTGTATTGTACAATCCATTCCACCACAGCTACATTTAAGTCACCGGTTAACATGAGAGACTCATCCTGCCACTTATCCGGCGCATAAAGGGTCTTCACTCCGGGTCGAATGGTCCGAAAACCAAACTCCTCCTTGAAGATGCGCTTAACCTTAACCTTGGTAACCGATTCGGCAAAAGGAATCTTCAAGTGTAGACCCGGGTCTGTAACTCTCATATATCTCCCAAATCTTTTGATCACACCCACCTCATCAGGCCCCACCGTATAGAAGGTAGAAAATACAACAACCAGGATAATAATCCCCAGCACCCCCAGTCCAATCCAGTTACGAGAAGGTGGCCATGCTGGATTAACTCTTATCTCTTCTTCCTTCATCGCTAAGCCTCCTCAGCTATTAAATTCTAAGCACTAAAATTCTAAAACAATATTCTTTTTCAGTATACTAAACTTTGGCAAATTTGCAAGGAGTCTAACTAATTTTCTGAAAAAAATCTTTTTAGATGGTCGGATCCGGAAGGCTTGCTTTCTTGGAAAGGTGATTTGCGTCTGCTAAGATTTATCTTTGTTCCGAAATTTTCGAAAAGCTAAGTTTCTAAATAAAAAACCAGAGCCCACAAGTTGACTTTTGCCATCTGAAAAGTAAAATAGAGAAAAAGGCATGGAGAGAGATTGAATGGGAATAAAAGAAGAAATTGTAGAAATAGCTAAAAAAGCTAAAAGAGTTAGCAGGTACCTTGCTAATTTATCTTCGGACAAAAAGAACAGGACCCTTGAGCAGATGGCTCTCGGGTTGGAACAGAATGCTCATAGAATAAAGAAGGAAAACACAAAAGATGTTGAGGAGGCAAGAGAAAAAGGGCTCTCTTCTGCTCTTATTGATAGGCTAACCCTTAATGATAAAAGAATTGCTGCACTTTCCGCCAGTTTAAGAAAGATTGCTTCTCTTGAGGACCCCATCGGTAAAATTGAGAGTATGTGGAAAAGACCCAATGGTCTTCTGGTAGGAAAGATGATTGTTCCTCTGGGAGTTATTGGAATAATTTATGAATCAAGGCCAAACGTAACAGTAGATGCGGCAGGGCTCTGTTTTAAAGCAGGTAATGCTGTTATACTGAGGGGCGGCTCTGAGGCTATAAGGTCAAATTGCACCCTTGTAGATATATTAACTGAAGCCCTTGAAAAAACCGGAGTTCCTCCGGATAGTATACAGCTTATAAGAACTACATCAAGAGAGGCAGTACTCCAGATGCTTAAAATGGATAAATATATAGATGTTATTATACCCAGAGGAGGAGAAAGTCTCATCCGCACAGTTGCTGAGAACTCCACTATACCGGTCATCAAGCATTATAAAGGAGTCTGTCATATTTTTGTAGACCGTGAGGTAGATCTTGATATGGCGGAAAATATCTGTTTTAATGCCAAGGTTCAGCGTCCCGGTGTATGTAATGCCATGGAAACACTACTGGTAGATAAAGCTATAGCAGAATCTTTCCTGCCCGGAATGATTCAAAGATTCAGGGAGGCAAAAGTAGAAATAAGAGGCGATGAGAAAGTAAGACAGATTGTTCCGGATGTAAAACCGGCCACAGAAGAAGATTGGTTCTGTGAATATCTGGATCTTATCCTTTCGGTTAGAGTGGTTGAGGGACTGGAGGAGGCTATTGAACATATAAACTTTTACGGTTCTCATCACTCTGATGCTATAATAACCAGTAATTATTTAAAAGCAAAAAAGTTTTGCCGGGAGGTTGACTCAGCAGCAGTATATGTAAATGCTTCCACTCGATTTACCGATGGAGGAGAGTTTGGTATGGGTGCAGAAATAGGAATCTCCACCCAGAAACTCCATGCAAGAGGACCTATGGGAGTAAAAGAACTCACTTCTTATAAATTTATTATTCTGGGGGAAGGACAAATAAGGAAATGAGGTCACGGATCCTAAAGATCACTTCACCAGAAAAGCAACCACAGGAAATAGAAAAAGCCCTGCAGGTGCTGAAAAAAGGCGGGATTTTGTGCCTTCCCACTGACACTGTTTATGGACTTGCAGTGGATGCTTACAATGAAAGGGCGGTAGACAGACTCTACCAGCTAAAGAAAAGAGCAGAGGAAAAACCTCTAATTCTCTTTCCAAAAGATCATAAGATAATCGTCCATCTGGTAAAATATTTTTCACCTTCCGCCCTTGCACTTATCTCTAATTTCTGGCCCGGTCCTTTAACTCTTATTTTTGAAGCAAGCATTAAAAAACCCCGCTGTCTTGTTAGTAAAGAGGGTAAAATAGGAGTAAGAATGCCTTCCCATCCTGTCCCGAGAATAATCTCTCAGAAAGATAACCTCCTTCTGGCTACAACCAGTGCCAATATATCCGGAGAAAAGTCAGCAGTTGAGGTTCAAAATCTCTCGCCTGTTATAAAAGAAGGGGTAGATCTTATCCTTGATTCAGGTCCCGCTTTTTTCGGCAAGGAATCAACGATAGTGGATATAACTACAGTTCCTCCCCATATAATAAGAGAAGGAAAAATAAGGCAAGATGAGATAAAAAGAGTTTGCGAAAAGGGGTTAAATATTCTGTTTGTGTGCACGGCCAATATGTGCCGTAGTGTTATGGCAGAAGCTATTTTCAAGAATCTCTGGCCAGGTGATTCTCCCTATAAGGTAAATGTAAGATCTGCTGGCATTAATACCGTACCCTCTTCTCCTCCATCAAGATTCACTGTAGCAGTAATGAAAAAAAGAGGAATTGATATTCGCTCTCATCTTAGCACACCGCTAACAGATGAACTGATTAATAAATCGGATGTAATTTTTGTAATGGAAAGAGGTCACCGGGATTATCTTGTAAAGCTTTATCCTGAGGCCCAGAATAAAATCTGGCTCCTAAAAGAATTCTCCCGGGGGAAAGAAGAAGAAGTTTTTGATCCTGCAGGAGCATCAGAAGAGTTTCACCAGGAAAAAGCTCGTGAGCTGGAAAAAGAAATTGAAAAGATAGTGGAGAAAATGGGTGAGAAGTAACTCCCAAGAGAGGCGACCTTCCTGGGATGATTACTTTATGCAGATAGCAGAGCTTGTAGCAAAACGTTCAACTTGCCTGCGGAGAAAAGTGGGAGCGATTCTGGTGCGAGATAAGAGAATTCTATGTACCGGATACAATGGACCTCCTCGAGGACTTGCTCACTGCAATGAGGTAGGATGTCTCAGAGAAAAATGGAACATTCCTTCAGGTCAACGCCAGGAGATATGTCGGGGGCTGCATGCTGAGCAAAATGCCATAATACAGGCAGCTCTTTATGGAATTAATATTAAAGACTCTGTACTTTACTGTACCCATCAACCCTGCATAACCTGCAGTAAGATGATTATCAATGCAGGGATAAAAAAAATTATTTTTAAGGGAGAATATCCCGATTCCCTGGCACAGGATGTTTTAAAAGAGGCGGGAGTAAGACTGATAAAATATGGAGAAAAAAATGCCTGAAAATGCTCTGAGAAAAATAGAAGAAAAAGAAAAAGAGGCTCAAAGGTCTATAGAAGAGGCCACAAGAAAAAAAGAAAAGATGCTGGAGACTGCAAGCAAAGAGGCTGATAAAATCGTCCATCAGGCGGAAAAGGAAGCAAAAGAAGAGATAGAAAACTACAAGGAGAAAATCAATTTAAAGGTTGAAAAAGAGATTGAGAAAATCAGGAAAGAGGCAGAAAAGGAAAGAGAGAACCTGAAAAAAAGGGTAGAAGAAAAGGGTAGAAAAGAAGCTGTTGAACACATCCTCTCAGAAGCCAAAAAACTCTGGAAAAAGATAAGTTAACAGGATAAAACAAAGGAGAGTTCTATGGCTATAGCGGAAATGAGAAAAGTTTTGCTTATTGGCGAGAAGGAATTCAGAGAGAGGGTGGTTAAAAAGTTAGGAGAGGCTGGCATTTTTCAATCTATTCCCCTCAACAGGGAAGAAGGGCTTCATTTTCTCCAGCCCCCGGAAATTAAAACAGCCTCCTTGCAGGATGCTTTAAACAAACTGGAGGCAGCTATAAATTTTTTGAACAGGTTTGAGGAAAAGAAATTTGATCTGGGTCTTTTCCCTGCCAAGATTATGGTGAGCCCAAAAGAGTATTCTGAATGGATAAGAAATTTTAAATGGGAAAAGATCTGTGAAAGATGCAGCAGTCTGGAGAATGAGATTGAAAAAATAAAAGAAGAGATAAGCTCTCTACAGGAAGAGTATATTAATCTTTTGCCCTGGAGAAAGATTTCTTTTCCTTTAAGTAAATTAAAAAATCTCAGGTATCTGGATTTTCGGATAGGAATAATTCCCTCGGAAGCAAAATCCCTGCTCCTGAAACTTGTTGAAAATGAAGCAATTCAC